>CALIGP010000225.1 GCA_938021455.1 uncultured Lewinella sp.
ATTGTTGGACTAAGCCTACGCTTAAGGTCGAAAGCATGTTTCCGGATATTTTAATGATCTGGTACTGAAAGCAACCATTCACCCCCACAAGAGTTCTTTACTGCTCTTAGCACGCAAACTACTGTATCTTCCCCAAAAGAAACGTCCATCGATTCGACCCTGATCCTAAGACTGGTTTTCCTCTTCTTCTTCCTGGCCATGCTACCCGCGCTTTGGGCGGTTGGGCACTACCTCTATTTCTGGCTAAGCGGACAACTACAAAGCAAGAGCCGCGTAAGGGAAGACCTACTCGACACGCCAGTAAAAATGACCAAAAGGGATAAAAGAGAGTGGTCTTGGCGGGAAACAATTGGCAGGGTACTCCTAATCATTTTTCTTGCCTTACTCACACTGTTCTTCGTACTGATAGCCGTATCAGGGATACTCTCCTTACTTTAAAAGCATGCAGTAGCGTTTCAAATCAGTCTTATTCAGTAACTATCGCTACTCTTCTACTTGGTAATCGTATGGAAGCAGCTTGCTGTCCTTCACCGTAGAGAGGGTCATGAGCGTCTTCAGGCGCTCGATCTCATCAATCTGCTGCAGGGTCTTAAAGAGTAATCGCTCGTAGGTGGGAATGTCTTTACAGACAATTTTGATAAGGAAATCTGCTTCACCAGTAATGATGTAGCATTCCGTAATTTCCTCGATACTCTCGACCTGTGAAAGGAAGTTTTCGCGGGCCATATCCTTCCGCCAATCCAATGAAACCAGCACGAAAGTTTTGACCATAAGACCAATAGCCTCCGGGTTTACCTGAGCGTGGTAACTCTGAATAGTATCGTTTTGCTCCAGCTTCTTTACCCGCTCCAGAGTTGGAGCAGGGCTGAGGCCAATGCGCTTGGACAAGTCCAGGTTAGTAATCTTGCTGTTATCCTGGAGAATCTTCAGGATGTGCAGGTCTATTTTATCGAGTTTATCGGACATAGGGTAACTATAACTGTTGGTGCGGCGAAGATAGCCGCACCAACAATTATTTCAAAATTTCGCCGTAAAAAGTATTTTATTTTACGAGAAAGCAGTTATGGCCAAATTCCAAGCGCTATGTAATCACTTGATATCTTACTGATTGCCAGTGCAAAAGCTGCGGTACGCAGATCTTTGATCTCTGCGTTGTCGGTATACATTTTGTAGACCTGATTGAAGCCCTGGATCATAGTTTCCTCCAATCCGGAGCGTACAAGGTCGATTTCATCCGCACCGCGGATGATCAATTCCTTGTCTCTTTCACTGATGGTTTTGCCCGTTGTGGCCTCAATCTGGTCCACAATCCGGCGGTAAGCACGCTCGTCAAAGCGCTTTTCCAGACGGCCGAAGCGCATGTGGCTAAGGTTCTTGAGCCACTCGAAGTAACTAACGGTTACACCACCTGCATTGAGGTAGATATCGGGAATGACGATCACTCCACGTTCCGCTAGGATGGCAGCACCGTCAGCCGTTACCGGGCCGTTGGCCGCTTCGGCAACGATCTTTGCCCGAACGTTAGGGGCGTTTTCCTTATCAATCTGATTTTCCAGTGCGGCAGGAACCAGGATATCACATTCGAACTCCATCACGGCCCGGCGCTTGTCTTTACCGTAGATCTGTGCATCCGGGTAACTCAGGATGCTACCGTGGTGCGCCCGGTGGCGCAGCAGCGCGTGAATATCAATGCCCTTCGGATTATAAATGGCGCCTTCAACTTCGGAGACACCGATAATTTTCACGTTCCCTTCATCCTGGCTAATGGTCGCCGTATGTGAGCCTACGTTACCGAGGCCCTGGATGACCATCGTTTTGCCTTCGATGCCCATTTCCATGCCAAGCTTCTCCATCAACTCTTTGTTGTTGCAAGCTTCACGAATGCCATAAAAGACACCACGACCGGTCGCTTCGGTACGACCACGAACACCATTTTGGTTAACGGGCTTACCCGTTACACAACCCGCAGCATTGATATCATCGGGATGAAAAGAACGGTACGTATCGTAGATCCAGGCCATTTCGCGGCTACCGGTTCCGTAATCAGGAGCGGGGACATCAACGGCGGGGCCGATGAATTTGCGGCGGATTAGTTCAGTGGTGTAGCGACGAGTAATTTTTTCCAGATCAATCTCACTGTATTCCCAAGGGTTGATCTTCACACCGCCTTTAGCGCCGCCGAAGGGTACGTCAACGATGGCACACTTGTAAGACATTAGTGTTGCCAGTGCAACGACTTCGTCTTGATTTACGTGATTTGAATAACGGATACCACCTTTAGTGGGGCTCCGGTGGTGGCTGTGTTGAGCGCGGTAGGCTTCCAACACTTCTACTTTCCCGTTAATCTTTACGGGGAAGTGTATCTGGTAAACACCATTACAAACTTTAATTTGCTTAAGGAGCCCTTCGTCCAGGCCAGTATGCGGAGCAGCCGCATCAAAGTAGCGGTTTACGCTATCAAGAAAAGAAACATTTTTAGGCATGATCATCAATTTGGTTCTCTAATCTAGTCAGTTTGCGATCCATGGACCACAGATAAATGGCAAGTCCCAGGAATACGATGACGATCACTGCTACAACTACGTATAGTTTACCCATACTGCGCAGAAAGTCTGCTGGTGGTTCAGTAGCAGATTGTGCACAGAGTTGTGCAACGGTGCTGGCAAACAGGAGAAGGGTAAGTGCAAGGCGCGTCATTGCCCGGGAATTTGGTTAGGCCGCAAAGGTAGCTCTGCGGTGGGGGCTAATGTACGCTTTGCCACAACGCTTTTCCGGGAAATTACGGGAATATTGCGCTCGATAACGGATCGCGGCATTTTTCTGTCCGTTAGTCACCAAATTCAGGAGGGCGACGGCGCGCAGGTGCAGAGGAAGGTTGTAAGAGCAGGGATGGGCTGGAAGAGTCGCTACGCGGCAACGTTTCACGCGAAGGGAGGCAGAGGCGGGCGGGACAGGTTGCTGCGCGACTTTTAACCACAGGTTATCACAGATTTACACAGATTAGGGCACGGATTTTGGTCGCTACGCGACTTTATTTTTCCGAAGGAGCGGGAGGAGAAGAGGAGTTAAAGGAGGTCGCTGCGCGACGCCTACCCTACATTGCCGCCTACAAAACGCGGGAGCCCACAAGATGACCGCACCACAAGACTACATCCGCCATTCATCGAGTTCCCATCCTGGTTCATCGAAAGGATTTTCACCTTAGCCCAAACTACGCTTACTTAGTGGCATCACTTTAAAAGCTACGACTATGAAACTCATCTCTTTCAACATCGGCAACGACATTCTCGAAGTCCACAATAACATGTGGACCGGCGTAGAAACCGTTACATTTAATGGTTATGAAGTGAGTCGCCAGTTCAACTGGTTCCGTGGAGATCATGATTTTGCGATCTCTACTGATGATGGCAACGGAACAGACTATTTCCGCGTTGTCATACTGATGGGCATGGCTGGAATCACCGTAGATGTGTACCGCAACGAAGAAACCTTATTGGCCCAGAGTTCAGAAGCTAAGCGGCGTAGCCGTCCTAACCGGGCAAGAAATGCCCGCCGTAGCCGAGTTGCCAATCCGGAAGCTCTTTACCATGAAGAAGACCTCGTCTGATGTTAAGAATAAGTATGCCCATTGGCAATGACCTGTTGGAAATCCACCGCTACGGCTGGAAAGGAATCGATGAAGTTCGTTGGAATGGCGAAGTGATGAGTCGTAAGAAACGCTTCTTCACCAGTAAGCACACTTTCGCCGCAGCCGATGAGTTCGGAGAAGTTGCTGACTTCTTCGTCCGCGTTGGCGCTGGTCTCAACGGAACCTCCTACGGCATTAAGCGCAATGGCAAAGTGTTGTTGGGTACCTGGCGCGATCAGCTTACCCACGTCAAGCGGGAGAAAATGCCGGAGCCTTCGGGCCTGGATTTGAACACCTCCCCACGTCGTCGGCGCCAAGCGGAACCGGAGCCCATTGGGCGAGATATGGATGAGGATCAGTTTGTGTAGGCTTTTGTACCGTCGACTTCAGTCGATGGAAGCGGAATGACACCTTACCTACGCTAAAGCGTAGGCCTGTGACACGAAGCTCTCCGAGCTGGTCTCGCCCGAGCATTAGATTTACCTTGCTTCACTTAGATAGGCTCACCTGTCGGATTTTCTTCCCTAAAGTTCTCCTCTCCTCCCCGATTACCATCGTAACTTCGCCGTCGAAATAAAGTCAATGACCTTCTCCTTAAGTGGAGTGACTACTTGACTGCTTGAATCATTGACTATCTGACTACACATGCCCGGCAGCACCTACGGTAAGAACTTCCGCATCACTACTTTCGGCGAAAGCCATGGCGTTGGCCTTGGCGTCATCATTGACGGTTGTCCGGCGGGGGTAGACTTCGACGAAGACTTCATCCAGGCCGAGCTTGCCCGGCGGAAGCCGGGTCAGAGCCGCATCGTTACCCAGCGAAAAGAGAACGATGGCGTCCAGGTACTTTCCGGCGTATTCGAAGGTAAAACGACCGGTACCCCCATCGGGATGGTCATCTATAATAAGGATCAACGGAGTAAGGACTACGGTCACATCTTCGACAAATTTCGGCCCAGCCACGCGGATTATACCTTTCATGCTAAGTACGGCATTCGGGATTACCGGGGCGGTGGGCGGAGCTCCGCCCGGG
>CALIGP010000226.1 GCA_938021455.1 uncultured Lewinella sp.
AAGGTGGGCGCGGCCGCAGGTGCAAAGTTTGGACGAACGCTGGACTTCGGTCTCCGGGTCCACGTCATCGTGCGCGAGACGGAAGCTGAGGCGCTCCAGGCGAGCCGGGACCTGATGCACCTCATCGATGACGAATCGGGAGAAGAACTCAAAAACCGGGCCCTCGACGCCAAATCTTATGGCGTAAGCAAGCAGGCCGCCCTCCGGGAGCAATCGGATAAAGACGGCTTCGTCGAAGATCACCTGTGGACGGGCATCGGTCGCGCCCGCAGCGGCTGCGGGGCCGCCATCGTCGGTACCCCCGATCAGGTCTACGACAAGCTGATGCGCTACCACGCCATGGGCATCCGCTCTTTCATCCTCTCTGGCTATCCCCACCTGGAAGAATGCGAACTCTTCGCCCGCTACGTCCTGCCCCGCATGAAAACCTGCTCCTTGCCCGAAGAGCTGGGCCGCCGGCCCGCTAGGGTGCCGGATTCGCCGCTGGGAGGAGGGATCAGACTTTAAGCCCGGGCTGGAGTCTTATGGCGACGTTTGGGCCGATCTTAAGAATAATCTGTGCAAAAGACGCTTGCTGACATTTCTTAAGTATTGGTTATCTGCCTTCGTCCGAAATTATTGTTGGAGTGTATTTAGATGCACGCACAAATATTATGTGCTTCTAATTTTTTCACGCCAAAATATTTTCATCATGACCTTTTTCAGAAATATGTTTTATGCTAAAAGCAATTTCCTTTCGGCAAATCCTGAGAGCTCTTTAGCTTGTCCTAATTGCTGGGGCGTTCAGGAGTATGGTGGTTGTTACGTAGAGTTACTGCCTGACCAAACTAAAGCCAATATAAACGGAGATGTATCGCGCAAGAAAACCTTCGTTCAGCAGTTTGTAGAAACTTATGTCACTGGTATTAAGCTCAGAAAGCGTAGTTGAAATCAACGCTGCTATAATTACGGTGAGATCCCTGCTAACCGATCAGTTAGTGGGGATTTTTAGTCGAAGAATCAAAGATTCAAAACTTTCAGAAAAAATTGAAAGTTTAAATTTTTCCCCCTACCTTTGTCTTGTCATCAACCCCTGAAGACATGACTAACTACACCTTTCTCTACGACGATGCCTGCCCGATGTGCAAGGCCTACACTGGCGCCTTTACCCGTTTAAGTTGGAGTAAACGCAAGGCTTTCAGCCGTTTGGCAGCCGGAGAACTCCCTACGCTTGACCTGGATCGTGGCCGCCACGAAATACCATTAGTGGATAGCGAAACCGGAGAAGTCCGCTACGGACTGGACGCTATGACCACCGTGATCGCTGATGCCGTTCCCCTACTTCGTCCCCTACTGAGAAGCCGCTATTTTATCGCGGCCCTGAAACCCCTTTATTGGCTCATTACTTACAATCGGCGTGTAATCGCTGGCACAAAGCCTCCGGCTGAGGGCTTTGATTGCGCGCCGGATTTTAATCCGGCCTGGCGGCTGGCGTACATCGGCCTGATGGTGGTCGCTATCGCCCTCCTGGGTGTTCCGTTCGTTCCACTGTTGATTGGCTTCGGTCTGGCTTTAATCGCTGGTTTATTGGTACACAGGGAGCGACTGACCTTCCTCGGTCACCTGGTGACCGTATTGTTTATGGCCACCATCGCTCTGACTGTTTTGCCAGCTGGCTGGGGCTTTGTTGCCGCCTACGGAATCACCATCTGGGAAGGAGGACGACGTCTGGCCTAACTCTCCCCTGCACCTGCGCCCCGGCGCCCCCCGCTGAACCTGCCGAAGCGCCCAAATCCTTAAACGATGAACCCTCTTAACCAATACGCCTGGGCGATTACTGCCCTCACCCTGATCGCCGGTTTCCTCTTGTTGCATGCCGGTTGGGCGGACTATGGCAGTGCCTTTTTCGTATTGTTTCCCTGTATGGTCGGCTTCTCCATCGGAACCCATGACAAACGGACCAGAGGAATGATGAGTCTGCTGTTTGGAGGCTTGATATTCTTTGGCTTTTTACTTGCCGGAGCGCTAGAAGGTCTGGTTTGTGTAGCGATGGCACTGCCCATTTTCCTCATTATGATGTTGATCGGCTATGGCTTCCGGCGGTGGCTTATTCCGGACAGCCGGCAGCCCAAAAAGACGACGGACCACTTGGTCGTTTCTCTGCTGCCATTGTTGGTGTTACTGTTGACTAACCCCATCGAGCAAGCACTTCTTCCCGAGCCGGAAATAGTGGAGATTGAGACCTCTGTGCTGTTGCCTTACCCCGCAGACCTCGTCTTCGATCAGGTGAAAGCCATGGACAAACTCGATGCCGAAAAGCCCTGGGGTATCTGGCTGGGCTTGCCCGCTCCGTATCGCTGCATTCTGGCGGCAGACACCGTTGGCGCCCAGCGGCATTGCCTCTTTAAGAACGGCGAAATTATAGCGGAGATCACCCGCTACGAGAAAGGGGAAGTACTGGAAATGGACGTTGTGGACTATACGCTGACTGGCCGTGACTGGTTTCAATTTCAGGACGCGACCTACACCTTTGAGCGTGTAGACGGGCAAACGAAAATCACCCGGAGCAGTTCTTACAAATCCACCCTCCATCCACGTGCTTACTGGCAACCGCTGGAAGGTTGGGGAATCAAGCAGGAACACGATTTCGTGTTGGCAAGTTTGCGTAAAAACCTGGGAGAAATTAGCAGCGAGGAGTAAGTATTAAAATCCCTGATTCATTCAATACCTGCCGCTAACCGCCGCAGGACCTCTGAATAAACCTTATGCTTGCTCATGGCTGGATTTCCGTCAACACCCATCCGCACGATGACCATGTCCCATTCCGGTACAATAAGACAAACATTATGGTTGAGACCGCTGGTAAATGCGGCGGCTACCGGCGCATCCTTGCCTTCGTTGATCACCCACCAATTGTAGCCATAGATGCCCCGGCCGTCAGTGTCTTCCCGGCCGGTCTTGGGGAGGGCAATGTGTGCAGGAACCTGATTGCTGGTTGCCGCCCAGAGATAGTCTGCCGGAATGAGCTGCTCCTCGCGCCAGCGACCTTCGTTGAGCACCAGTAAGCCGAAGCGAGCGTGCTCGCTGGCGGACATCCGCAGGCCCGTACCTCCAAAGTGAATGGGTAGCCCTTCCGGCGTTTTGCCCTCTCCCCACCATTCTTGTTTCCGGATGCCAATTTTCTGAAAAATTCGTTCGTCCAGATAATCGTTCAGGGAGCTACCAGAGGCTCGCGTCATTGCTTTCCCAAGTAGCATCATCGCTTCGTCCCAGTACGTAAATGCAGTGCCTGGCGCGAAGAGGGGAGTGGTCGGCACGTAGGGGGTAAGTGACCAGTCGGCGTAAGTTTGATCCGGCCAGCGACTATCTCCTTCCGCATTAAATCCACTGGTCATGGTTAGGAAATGTCGATAGGTTACTTTTGGGTATAGCTCGGTCAGGCTGGGCTCATGCTCCGCCACTGTCTGGTCAAGCGAGAGGATTCCCTCTGCCTCCATTATCCCCGCTGCAGCGCTGACGAATGATTTGGTGCAAGACCAAATATCATGCACTTTATCAATGCAGTCTCCGGCCCAGATCACCCGCCCATGACGAATGATCATCGTCTCGTCTAGCCCATTGTGTTTGCAGTGGGTCGAGAGGTAGATCAGGGTAGAGTCAAGTACCGCTGAATTAACACCCGCCGCTGCCGGCTCGACCGTCTCCCATGAATTTTGTGGTAATACCGTAGCTGATTTTTCTATCTCTTGTTTTGAGTCCGCCGGCTCTTCTACAGCGTTGCAGCCAAAGAAAACGATAGCCGTAAGCAGGAACAGTAGCGGGCGAGCGGGCATATTTTTTTGTACACAAAATAGGCAAGTGTTTTGGTTTTTAATGTTGCTGCGCAGCAGCCCTATGAAACCCTCTCCCCCCAGCCCCCTCCCCGAACCGCTCCTGCGTCGCTGGGGAGGGGGAGCAGAGCCGCTGCGGCTACCGCCTTCGCTGGTTTTCTATCGAACGGTAGTGTTGGTGGGCGCAACTATCTCTTCTGCGTGAAATCCTCTAGCGGTGTAGCAGCCTGAAATCTGTGCACTAACCCGTGTAAATCCGTGCAAATCTGTGGTGAAGAAGCTGCGCAGCAGCCCTTCTTTCTCCGCCTTTCTCCTCTCCTCTGCGATCTCCGCGCGAGAACTCCCCTGCTGCGCAGCAGCCCTCTCTCCCCAAAACAAAAGCCCTACCTTCCTTCCGGAAAGCAGGGCTTCATTTTATCGGTAATCAACGATCTAGGCCGCCGTCAGCTGTGCTTCAATCTTCTCGATCAGTGCTTGCTTAGTGGTAACACCTACGTGCTTATCGACTACTTCTCCGTCTTTCAGGATAAGGATCGTGGGGATAGAACGTACACCGAACTGCTGGCTGAGTTCTGCATTTTCGTCAACGTCGACTTTACCAACGAGCACTTTACCTTCGTACTCTCCGGCAAGCTCTTCGATGACGGGACCGATCATGCGGCAAGGGCCACACCATTCTGCCCAAAAGTCAACGACG
>CALIGP010000227.1 GCA_938021455.1 uncultured Lewinella sp.
TGACGTAGGCGGTGTCCGCTGACTGATAAAACAAAGGTTCCAGCTCCGCGAAGTTATCGTAGCGGGTGGGGGTATGGGCGGAGCCGAGGGGGGGAAGAGGAGCGTCAGATTTGGGCGCGGGGCCGCAGGTGCAGAGTAAGGTTAAAAGGAATAAGGGGGAAAGGAGAAGGGAGGGGAGACGCATGAATGGCTTGGCTAGGAAAGGTAAACGGCAGAAACCTTAATTGGATGCGAAATTATGACGTATTTCGGAGCTTTCTTCTGGGTAATTCCTCCAATTTAGCTTTTGAGAGCATTAGTCGGGTAAACCGGCCTGCCCTCTTACTTTGGCTAATATGGCCCTTACCCCTATTAACACCTTTATTATGCGAACGCTATTACTCGCGATTTCCCTGTTGATCACCGTAATATTATCCGCTCAGGAGCTGCCGCCAGCGCCGCATGCGGGGGCTTTTCAGGAGGCTTTGGTGAATCGGCATACGTTCAGTGGCGTGTTTTTGGATTCCATAGATTCGGATGAGAAGTTGATCCTGTACATATCCAATCTACGATCGGATGCTTACACAATGGACACCGTTGCACTAGAGCCTAATGGTAGCTTTTCCTATACGTTACCCTATGCTTTTCCGGTGACCGCTATCTACACGGAGATTGGCAATAAATTCAGGGGCGGTTTCTGGCTGGACGGGGATTTGCACCTCGAAATCAGGGCTACCCTTAAGCAAAATGACGAGGGAGAAACTGTAAAGACCTATACCAGTACTTATTCCGGTCCTTCGGGAACCTTAAACGAGGCGCGAGATGCTTTTTTCGATAAAATCGATAAGCAGATCTACGGTTACTTTACGCAAACCTGCCTCAATATTGCCGTTGACAAGGACCTCAGCCTGGAGCGCCGGAAGGTGAAAATTGATTCTTTATACGCAGAGAAGTTACGGGATGAAGAGAAGTACCTGCCCGATGCTCCCGAGCCCTTTCGTCAATACTGGATATCGGAACGGGAGAGTGACTTTTTGGGCATCCAAAATTCACTTTACTGGAATGAATCCGATGAAATGCCCGCTCAGATAAGGCAGCGGATCGAGGAGCACCAACCCTTACTGGCTTCTACGACGGTCTCCTCGTTTTATAACGATCATTTCGGACTCGTGAGTGAGAACGCTCGCCAGGTCTCGCAGGCAGACTCGATCCTCAGCCATGCCGCGAAGCAATTACGGTTTGCTAATCTGGCCTGTACATTGGTGGACAGCCTCTACGCACCCGCCCGCGCTGACCTGTACAAAATACGCTTTTATGATAATGAGCCTACCATCCTGTTAGGAATGCTCGATATTGCTCTGCCAACGGTGACCACCCCCTGGGTCCGGTCTTCCATGATGGAGCGGATGGATGGCTTGAGAAGTGTATTGACTTCTTTAGAGTCTGCCCTGAGCAAGCTTACCGATGATGCGTCTGGCCTACCTGATATTGGTGCATCAAAGGGGCAGTACCCCTTCGGCGCCAATCTCTACCAGGTAGACGAAGAACTGGACGCTCAACAACTACTAGCCAAACTCCGCGGCACCTTCCCCGGCCAACACCTCTACCTCGACTTCTGGGCCGTGTGGTGTGAACCCTGTTTGAAGCAAATGCCCGCCAGCGCCAAGCTGCACGAAGAGACGAAAGGCCTGCCAGTCGAATTTGTCTACCTATGTACCAGTAGTGGAGGGGATGTTTCTAAATGGCAGGGCCTGATCGGCCAGCACGAAGTGCCGGGTACCCACCTGTTTATAGACGAAAAGGTTCACGAAGAACTGATGCAAATGCTTGGCCTGTCTGGCTACCCGAGCTATCTGCTGCTGTCCCCCGATGGAGGCCGCAATATGAACGTACCCCGCCCATCTGGGCTGAACCGGGAGAAGGTGGAAGCGTTGCTGGAGAAATAGCCGGTTAACGGGGAGGGGAGGTAGTCTACAGATTACTTCTTCTTCATATTCACAAAAAACCGCCCCCAAAACGCCCCGCCATGTTCTTCTACCAGAATCTCCCAGTAGTTTGGTGTGTACCTACTGAATTGATTCCCCTTCAGGCCTAACTGCTCGGGCTTGAGGGTGGACAGGCGAATGCCCTTATAGAGCTCTACGCCGCTTAGGTCGGAGAATTGCCGGTATTTGATGACGCGAACCGGCTCACCTCGCTGGCCCTTGGGAGCTTTCTGTCGGTACTCGTGTACGTATTGAAGGTGGACGCGGTAGAGACGTTGGTCGTTTATCGTCAGTCGGTCCCGCATCTGGAAAAGGATGGTGTCGCCTACGGTGTATTTTTTCTTGTCGAAGTAACCCGTGATGGAAACTCGCTGCCAGAGGTTGCGGAAGGGCTGTAGTGCCTGATTGCCATAGAGGAAAGTGAGCGAGCCAATGCCGGACAACATCATAAATCCGCCGCCGAATACCAGAAAGGAAGCGTTGGAAGTAGCGTCAGGAGCCGTCAGCTTTGTGTAGGCCAGCAGAATAAGCCCAATCAGGAAGCTAAGTAAGCTAACCCCCGCAATCAATGCCTTAAGGCCGTATGTCCTGACCGGAACGGTTTGTTTTTGCTTGATTGATAAGCGATTAGCGGAGACCTTTAGGAAGGTGTCGAAAAGCAACCACAACAGACCACCTGCGACAGACAGGCAGAACCAGAAATAGATGGAGGATAATCCCTTCTGAACATAGTCGTCATAGAAGGTAACAAGTGTCGCAGAATCAAAGAGAATAAAGAGCATAAATAAAGCATAGAGCGCTAACAAAGGATTGAAGTTCTCTAACCAAAGCGAGTTCTTGATCAGCTGGAGCTGATCACCAATATTCGGATTCTTACTGACGGAGTCGGGTTGACGCATGAGGAAGGAAAGATAAGGCCTTCGACAAAAAACAGATGGTTTTGTCGATAATGTAAGAGGAGGATCGGCTTGCTAGCTGGTCCCTTGCCCCTAAAACCTCCCCTTGCACCTGCGACCGCGCCAGAAGAGGAAGTCAGGTAGTCAAGCAGTCAGGTAGTCAAAGAGTCAAGCAGTCAAACAGTGCTTCCCTCACGAGCGAAGCGAGCATCCCCCTGCGGCAGCTACTGCTTGACTCCTTGACTATCTGACTGCCTGACTTTCTGACTAAACTGTGGAAAACTATTTGTTGGAAAAAGGCGTCTCCTTCGTACCTTGCACAACAAGCCCGAAAGTCCTCCTCTATGCCAGAATTTTGCCACCTCCACTGCCACACCCAGTACTCTTTGCTCGACGGCGCGTCGGAGATTGGGACGATGATGGACAAAGCGGTGGCCGACGGAATGAAGGGCGTCGCGTTGACGGACCACGGCAATATGTTCGGAGCTTTCAAGTTCGTCAACGAAGCGAAGAAGCGGAACATCAAACCAATGATCGGCTGCGAGTTCTACCTCGTGAAAGACCGGCATAAAAAGGCCTTCAGCCGCGCGGCCGGGGAGAAGGACAAACGCTACCATCAGTTGATGCTGGCTAAGAACAAAAAAGGCTACCAGAATCTCTGTAAGCTTTGCTCGATCGGCTACATCGAAGGACTCTACGGCAAGTTCCCCCGCATCGATAAGGAACTGATCGAAAAATACCACGAAGGGCTCATCGTGACGAGTTGTTGCATCGGTGCCGAAATCCCCCAACTGCTGATTGCCGGAAAAGACGAGGAAGCCGAAGAAGCCCTGAAGTGGTGGCTCAATATCTTCGAAGACGATTACTACATCGAGATTCAGCGGCACCGGGGTATTGACGATATCGACCTGGGTAAAGACCGCGAAGGACGTACAATCTACTCCGGTAAGAGCCAAGAAGACATTAATGTGAAGCTGATGGCCCTTGCCATGAAGCACAACGTGAAGGTGATCTGTACTAACGACAGCCACTACGTCGAAGAAGAAGATTATCAACCGCACGACCTGCTGCTCTGCGTAAATACGGGCTCCCTGAAGGAAGACCCTAAGCGCTTTAGTTTCCCCAGTTCTGACTTCTACTTCAAGAAGCAGATCGAGATGGCTAATCTCTTCCATGACCATCCGGAGAGCGTGGCCAACACGATGGAGGTCTATGATAAAATCGAAGTGCTCACGCTGGCGCAGGACGTATTGCTACCCAACTTCCCCATGCCGGCGGAGTTCGCTACCCAGGACGATTACCTACGCCACCTTACCTACGAAGGGGCGAGAAAACGCTACGGTGAAATCAACGAAGTGACCCGCGAACGGCTCGACTTTGAGCTGGATGTCATCAAGGCCTCTGGCTATCCCGGTTACTTCCTGATTGTACAGGACTTTACCACCGCCGCCCGCGAAATGGGCGTGAGCGTAGGCCCGGGAAGGGGGTCGGCCGCTGGTTCAGCGGTGGCTTACTGCGTCGGGATTACCAACGTCGATCCCATCAAGTATGACCTCCTATTTGAGAGATTCCTCAATCCAGAGCGGGTATCGATGCCCGATATTGATATTGACTTTGACGACGTCGGCCGCCAGAAGGTGATCGACTACGTAATCGATAAGTACGGCCAGGAGCAGGTGGCGCAGATCATCACCTACGGAACCATGGCAGCGAAATCGTCGCTCCGCGACGTAGGTCGCGTAATGGACGTGCCACTGAGCGAAGTAGATCGTGTAGCCAAATCTTTTCCCTTGCAACTTGGTGCCAGCCTTAAGGGCGTATTGGCCGATGGGGACATCAACGCTAAGCTAAAGGGTAAGATGAACGGCGAAGACGTTGACAAAGCTTACGCCTTCCGCGAACTCGCGGAAGGGACCGATCAGATCGGGGAGATGATCCGCATGGCTAAAAAGCTGGAAGGCTCTATCCGGAATACCGGCATCCATGCCTGTGGTGTGGTGATTACGCCTGGTAATGTCACGGACTATGTTCCCGTTACGGCAGATAAGGACACGGGGATGTACGTCTCTCAGTTCGATAACTCCGTCGCCGAAGATGCCGGTCTGCTGAAGATGGACTTCTTGGGTCTCAAAACCCTGACCATCATCAAGGACGCGCTCCGGATGATCAAAGAAAACCATGATGTCGTCATTGACGTCGATGAGCTGCCACTGGACGACGAGAAGACCTACGAACTCTTCCAGCGCGGAGAAACCAACGGTATCTTCCAGTACGAGTCTGGCGGGATGCAGAAGCACATGAAGAACCTCAAGCCGACGACCTTCGACGACTTGATTGCCATGAACGCCCTCTACCGCCCTGGCCCGCTGGAGTACATCCCGGAATTCATTGAGCGGAAACACGGACGGAAGCCGATCGTATACACGCTGGATGCCGAGGAACAATACCTGAAAGAAACCTTCGGTATTTACGTCTATCAGGAGCAGATTATGCTCCTCTCGCAGTCTATCGCTAATTTCTCCAAAGGCCAGGCCGACGTGTTGCGTAAGGCGATGGGAAAGAAGAAAAAGGACGTACTGGATAAGATGTATCCCAAGTTCGTCGAAGGCGGAACGGCTAACGGCCACCCCGAAGAAAAGCTAGGTAAAATCTGGAAAGACTGGGAAGCCTTCGCCTCCTATGCCTTCAACAAATCACACTCCACCTGCTACGCGCTGGTGGCTTACCACACGGCCTACCTCAAAGCCCACTATCCGGCGGAGTACATGGCTTCGGTGCTGACGCATAACAAGTCAGATCAGGGAAAAATGAGCTTCTTCCTGCGGGAATGTAAGCGGATGGATGTGCCGGTGCTACAGCCGGACATCAACGAGAGCCAGGCCGAGTTTGCCGTGAACAAAGCCGGTGCTATCCGCATCGGAATGACGGCCCTGAAGGGGGTAGGGGAAGGACCGGTAGAATCTATCCTGGACGCCCGCAAGGAGGGCGACTTTGAGTCGGTCTTCGACATGCTGCTCCGAATCGAGCCCGGCTCGGTCAACAAGCGGGTGCTGGAAGCACTGGTGGATGCCGGCGGCTTCGACTGCTTTGAAGATATGCACCGCGCGCAGTACTACGCTCCAACCGACAAGTTCGACTCCTACCTGGAAGACGCCGTGAAAACGGCCAACGGAACGCTGGCCCGACAGGCGGAAGCCGCCAGCAGCCTCTTCGCCGAGGCACAGGATGAAATTGCCGTAGAGCCACCCAAGCCGCCGGACGCTAAACCCTACCTACTACCCGAAAAACTGGCCAGAGAGAAGGACGTAACCGGCATCTACGTCTCTGGTCATCCCCTGGATGGGTACAAGTTGGAGATCGATAACTACGTCACCTGCGGACTGGCGGATCTGGATCCGCGCAAGTATGGTCGCAGTACCGTCAAACTGGCCGGAATGATCGTTGGTGCCCGCCACCTGGTGAGTAAAAACGGTAATGGCTGGGGCATCTTTGAGCTGGGAGACTACGATGAGACCATCGAGTTTAAGCTCTTCGGGGATGATTACCTCAAGTTCAAGCACGTGCTCATTCAGGGAACAGCTTTGTTCCTAACGGCCACCTTCCAAAAGAAATGGCAGAGCGAAGAACTGGAACTGAAAATCTCCGAGATCAAGCTGCTCGAAGGCGTTGGGGAAGAGCTAACTAAGGCCATTATCCTGAAAATGCCATTGGAAGAGCTCACCACGGCTAAGGTCGTTGCCCTTGATGAACTCTGTCAGCGTTTCCAGGGAGACGCTAAACTCCGGATGGTCTTCTATGACCGCGAAGAAGATTCTAAGCTCAAAATGTTCTCGCTTAAACGACTGGTAATGGCCGATACGGACTTCGTCAAGGAGATCGAAAAAATGGGCATTAAGTACCGATTGGAAGGGGCTTAGACTAACTATCGTTTGCCCCGTTTTTTCACTAGCCTTATTAACACATGACACGATTATTCTTTACCTTAATTGCCTTTGGCATAAGTTATTCATCATCGCCCTTATTTGCTCAAACTGGCTGTCCGGAAGACCAGGTTGTCTTTCTTCCGGAAGGGAATAGTGTAATGGTTAATCTCCTTGATCCGGACATCTTAGGGTGCCTGCCAGATTCATCCCTCTTCACGATCTCCGGAGCGACTTATACCTCGGGTATTCTAAAGGATAATGAAGTGCTGCTGAATTTGGGAGACAATGAAGTGGACTACTTCAACTGTGCTAATTTTCAGGCAAAAGTGTTGGAAAACCCAACCTTGTTACCAGACGGAACGGGTGTCGAATATTCGATTCCCTTCGTGCTAAGTAACTACCCGGAAGGTAGTACGGTGGATGAGGTTAATCAACCCATCATGATTTGTGCGACCATGGAGCATAGTTACCTCGGCGACCTGGATATCTGGGTGGAATGTCCGGATGGAACGGAATGGAAATTACATGAGTTTGACCCCAATGATGGCGTGCGCAGGCAGCTTTTGGGAAGAGGCCTTGAGGGCACGACGACTCCTGACCCCGCCAGCCAATATTGTTGGCGGGTTGGCGCTCAAAATACTTTTGAAGAGTACATTCTTCGTTTTAATGTGGGGGATGAAGAACCCATGCCTGCGGGAGACTATGCTCCGGAAGATCCATTGAGTGTCATCATGGGCTGCGAAATTAATGGCGAGTGGACTTTGCGTTTTCGAGATAACATTGCCCGGGATAACGGCTCAGTAGCGGCCTGGTCCGTTGGCTTTACGAGGCCCGGAATGGTTGCCTGCGGGTACAATATTAAGGTGCAACGGGAACCCGTTAGTATTGGTGCTTATACCGATCTGCCGGGGCTTTCACTGGCAGTTACGCCTAACCCCTTCGGGAATGAACTGGTGATAAGTACGGAGGCGCAGAAAACGGAAGAGGCGGACCTGACCGTTTATGCCCTTTCCGGGCGGGAGGTATTCCGGCAGACGGTTTCCTTGCCGGCGGGAGAGCGAAAGCTGTCCTTTGATGCCACCAACTGGCCAGTGGGCATTTACTTCTTACGGGTTCAGACGGAAGCGGGCGAGTTGGTGCGTAAGATTGTTCGGCGCTAAATTACGGGCCATCAGAACGTAGTTAGTTTTACCATCTGCCAAACTACCGACTACCTTTGCGGTATGAACTTTGAACCATTGGATGTCCTTCACGAAGGCCGCGGTTATGTAGTCGTCAACAAGCCGGCGGGTATTGCGACGGAACGGAACTTTAATAATGACACCGTGGAGGCGCGGGCGCAGGTGCAATGGAAAAGACCGCGAAGCGTAAAGCAGGCATTTGTGGGCATTGTTCACCGGCTGGACCGGCCGGTGAGTGGCTGTTTATTGCTGGCTAAGAACAAGTCTACGCTCGTTTTTCTTAACCGTGCCTTTGAGGAAAAGAAGGTGGATAAGACGTATTGGGCATTAACCGAGCGGCCCCTGCCAGCGGAGGCTGGCAAGCTGAAGCATTTCGTCGCACGGGATAAATTCGGCCGTAAGGCCATCGCCGCCACCCGGCCAATCCCTGGTGCTAAAGAGGCCGTGCTGGAATATCGGCTGCTGGAAGGACATACTGATCGCTACCTCTGGGAGATTAAGCCGATCACGGGCCGTTTTCACCAGATTCGGGTGCAGCTGGCTACGGCAGGTGCGCCCATCATCGGAGACAGTACTTACGGATCCATGAAAGTGTATCAGCCGGAATGTATTTGTCTTCACGCACGTAAGCTCGTCTTTCCCAATCCAAATGCACCGGGGAGACTGACGGTGGAAGTGGACGTGCCGGAGTGGTGATTTTACACTTCGGATGGACTTTTGCCTGACTTCGCCAGGTCAAAAGATACAAACGATGAGAAAATCATCCAACCGCCAGAAACCAATTAAGTGTACCTTCGCCGCCATGGAAGACAGACCCAAACAACGCCGCGCCCGAACGGTCCGCAAACCCATTGCACCGCAGGCGAAGAGCCGTGGCCCACAGCCTGGTTCACTGAATGAAAACGAATTGACGACGGCCATCGTCAGCAAGCTATCCGCGAAGCATAAATGCCAGCTGGATCCGACGCAGTTTCGGATCGATGAATCGCTGGTCAAGGTTGGGGCGATGAATGCGGAGGCTGGTTTTGCCTTTGATATTCACCCCAAGCCCGGGCCGTTGAATTCAGGCGTGAAACGACGGGTTTGTCAAGACATTCTTAAGCTCAGCCTAATCAAGACATTCTTCAAGACGACCGAGGATCGGGATATTACGGCGGCCATTATCTTGGGAGACAAGGATGCTCTGGACTCCTTTCAGGGCGTTACCCATCCGACCTGGATGAAACGGGCAGCGGACATGGCGGGCGTTGAAGTTCGGCTGGCTGACTGACGCTACAGCGTAGGATCCATTGCGTTTTAAGAACCCTTGCATTGCACCTGCGCTCCGGCGCCCTTATCTTAACGCGGCTTAAATTTATTGACATGCAAGCACGTCTTCCACTAATTATTAGCTTCCTCTTCTTATTGAGCGCCTGCAACCCGCCTACGGCTAGCGACGAGGTCTCTGGTCTTGATCAACTGCAAGCAACCATGACGGGTAGTTTCGATAGTTCTGCTCAGGCAAGCTCCGATGATAGTTACTACAATATTTTGCTTCACATGGAGCCGGTATGGACAGACAAGCCAGGTAAATATCTCTACGTAGAGCAAGCGGTGGCGGATGCTGCCGATAAACCCTATCGTCAGCGTATTTATGCCCTGGAGCAAAAGGGTAGGGGCTTTATCAGCCGTGTGTACGAGTTACCGGAGCCAGAACGCTTCGTCGGCGCCTACGCTGACCCTTCAAGACTCAGCATTATTTCCCCCAACGATCTTATTGAGCGGAAAGGCTGCGCCGTTTACCTTAAGCCCGATGGCCCCGGGATCTACCGGGGAAGCACCAAAAAGAAACGCTGCAAAAGTACTTTGCGCGGGGCTACCTACGCCACCAGCCGGGTCTCCATCACGGGATCTTTCGTCCAGAGTTGGGATCAGGGCTTCAACGACGAAGACGAACAGGTCTGGGGCGCCACGGAGGGGGGGTATATGTTCTTTAAGAAGTAGACGGTAGAGCGGTAAGTGTTGTAGACGGTAGCTTGTAGAGCGGTAGACTATAGATTTTTTTCTACCAACTACCAAACTACCGTCTGCCAAACTACATTTGTTCCCTAAAAAGGAAAGCCTTACCTTTGCAGCCGCAAATTTTGCTTTACCCGATCCAAGAGATCCTTAAAGGCTATTACATTATGGCAGTTTATCTCCCCAAAGAAAAGAAGGAAGAAATTTTCGCTCAGTACGGCGGCACCGCTAAGAATACCGGTTCTACCGAAGCGCAAATCGCATTGTTCACTTTCCGTATTCAGGAGCTCAGTAACCACCTGCAGCTTCACCGCAAAGACCACAGTAGCCGGAAGGCACTCCTTACCCTCGTAGGTAAGCGTCGTCGCCACTTGGCCTACCTACAGAAAAAAGACCTGATGGGTTACCGTAAGCTGATCGCCGAATTAGGCATCCGTAAGTAATCACGGCCTACACAGACCATTAAAAAGCCCCATCGCGACATTCGTGATGGGGTTTTTTTGGTTGCAGGTTGCGAGTTGCAGGGTTGCAAGTTGCATGGGGGGGCGAGTTGCAAGTTGGGAGGGACAGGTAACCTGCAACCTGAACCCCTGCAACTTGCAACCTGCCCCTACGAGAAAAGCCTCCCTCACCGAAGTGAAGGAGGCTTTTTCTGCGTGATCCCTCTGGGGCTCGAACCCAGGACCCTCTCATTAAAAGTGAGATGCTCTAACCAACTGAGCTAAAGGATCAAAGTGCTTTTCTACAAAAGCGACGCAAAGGTAAGTCGGTCTTTAAATCTGTGCAAGCTGTAGACAAATTAATTCCATCAAATATTCCTTTGCGGGGTTTCAACGGTTGATTTATCCTAAAGGTTGCGAAAAGTGTAGGGTTGGTAAGCCGAAATTTTACTCTTCTTCGCCTTCGAAAGGTAATAATAGCTGCACGCCGTCGGGGTTTTCCCGTTCGAGATTGGAAACGCTGAGGCCTAAGAGGCGGACTACGGGGACTTCTTCTATGTTTTCGTCGAGTAGCTGGTAGGCAATTTCTTTGAGGGAGGAGAGGCTGCGTACTTCCCCGGAGAAGCTTTTGCTGCGAGAGTGGATGATGAAGTCGGGAGATTTCATCTTCAGGGTGATCGTCCGGCCGTAGTTGTCGCGTTCTTTGAGATAGGAGAAAACCTTCTCGGCCAGCCAGTCTAGTTTGCCGCGCATGATGGCGCGGGTGAAGACGTCCTCGGAATAGGTGCGCTCCGCCCCAACGCTTTTACGAATGCGGTTGGGGTTAACGGGACGGTCGTCCAAGCCATTGACGATTTTGTAGAGGTGACGACCCATTTTACCGAATCGGCTGGCCATTTCCAGTTCTGAGAGTGCCATGAGGTCGGCTCCGCTCCGGAATCCCATACGCCCCATTCGTTCCGCCGTTTTTTTGCCGACGCCGTGAAAGTCCTTGACGGGGAGGCTGGCCAGGAAAGCCGGTGCTTCTTCCCGGGTGATCACCTTCATTCCATTTGGCTTGTTAATGTCACTGGCTACCTTGGCGAGGAACTTGTTAAAGCTCACGCCAGCGGAGGCCGTGAGCTGGGTGGTTTTGTATATCTCTTCGCGAATGGCTTTGGCGATTAGGGTGGCGCTGGCGGGCCCGCGTTTAGGCTCCGTGACGTCCAGGAAGGCTTCGTCGAGGCTAAGGGGCTCTACGAGGTCCGTGTAGGAGAGGAAGATCTCGCGGATCTGTCCGGAGACTTCCCGGTAACGTTCAAAGTTATGTTGGACGAAGATGAGCTGCGGACAAAGTCGTTTTGCCGTAACGCTGGGCATAGCGGAGCGAACACCGAAGACCCGGGCCTCATAACTAGCTGCAGCGACTACTCCCCGCATTTTACTGCCGCCTACAGCAATGGGCTTTCCGCGCAGCTCAGGGTGGTCCCGCTGCTCCACACTAGCGAAGAAAGCATCCATATCGACATGGATGATCTTACGTTCTTTATTGGGGGGGAGCCGGTTGGCCTTTCGCTTCCATTTCATTCATCAGCTCCTCAGTATCAGCAGTGAGGTCATCTAATTTACGTTTGGCCTCGGCGGAGGGTTCACCTTCGCTGGAGCGGAGTAGCTCCTCAAGGGCCGTCCGGCGGTCATCCAGATCACGTAATTGCTGCAGCGCGTCCGAATCCCGGAGAGCGTTGGCTTTGTCTTTCAGGTTAGTGTAGAGGCCGTCCAGTTTCTCGATGGCATTGTCGTACTTGCCTTCTTTGAGCTTGTCCCGCTCGCTCTTTAGCAAGTCCCAAGCGTCTCTGCCGAGATCCCGGGCCTTACCGACGATCTCTCTGCTTTGAGCTTTTTCCTCGGCATCGCCGAACATATAGTTATAGCCAAGTAGGCCTAAAACAACCAGGGCGCCAATTTTTAACAGTGTCTTGATCATGCTGCGAAAGTTTGGGAGCTAAGATAGGGGTTTCCAGTGGGCATTTAATCCTTGCGACTTGCAACCCTTTTTTGCACCTGTACTTCGGCTTCGCTCAGCAGAACCGGCCCCGCGCCCTAAGTCTCTTACTGTAGCCAATGCGTCCGAAACTTGCCCCGGCTAAACTCAAGCGCCGGTGCAGGAAACTTAAAGGAGTCCAATATTCCCAGTAGAAGCCGAATGCCCCGTTTCTTGGTAGGAATACGGCTAAAGTAAATGTCAGGACTCAAGTACCATTGTCGATATCTTTGGTTAGGGTAGTTGAAGCGCTCCCTGCCCCTTCCCCAGGTATTTCCGTAAGCACCGTAAACGTTCTCTACGCCGTAGCCGAAAGAAATATTGAGCCACTGGGGAATCTTACTTTTTGGTAAAAAAGATCTCGGGTTAGCGCTCAACCAATAGGTCTGGGCGTTATAATCTTTCAGATACTTTTCGAAAAAATTGGTTCCAAATCGCTCCCGGCTGATGTCCCCAAGATTAGATATCGCCCCATTTTGGTTAATGATGGGGATATCGGGGTGCTGGCGAAAATCACTGGATACTTTGATGAGGATACGTTGTTCGTGCCATAAGGCATCCTGAGCCACAAAAATGGCCGTGCCGGTCAGGTTCGCACCAACATCCGACCAGCTGAAGCCCCATTCGGCGGAATAACCATCCATGACTTCGATTGTAGCCTGGAGTAAATTGCCAACCCCCATGGCAGTATATCTGGCTGCGGGCCGCTTAAGCCCCGCCCAGCGGAGGCCGGAGAAAGAATAGCGGGTAAACATATAGGCGGTAAACATATGGCCGGCTTTGTCCATTTGG
>CALIGP010000228.1 GCA_938021455.1 uncultured Lewinella sp.
TCTGTCGTCAGTATGTCTTCGGGGCCACCAGATCGGGTGCTGATACTCGGTAGACCACTGATGATGGCCTCCAGCAGCACAACACTCTGAGTTTCGATGTCAGAGTTAAGAATGAAGGCATCGGCCTTACGCATCAGTTCCGCAATTTCTTCAATAGGTTGGTAGCCGGGGAAGCTGACTTGGCGCGGACGCAGGTGCAGGGAATTGACCAGCGCCAGCAGCGCCTCATCCGGTGGGTGCCCGGCTAATACTAAGCGTACGTTCTCCGCTGAATCGGCCAGTTTTTTAAAAGCCAGGAGAATGCCCTCGACGTTTTTATTCGGTGAAAAGCAGGAGACGTGCAGGAAAGTGTGGGGGGCTTCATTGGCTACGGAACCAGGGTGAAAGACAGACTCGTCAACGATATTCGCCAACGTCCGGTACTTGCCGGTAACCCCGTTTTTCTCCATGCCCCGCTGTAAGCTGGGGCTCACGGGCATTAACCAGGCAGCCCGCTGGGCTGCCCGCCGGGCGATGATCAGCTCCGGTAACCGGAGCGTCGGCCACGGCAGTAAAAAACGGGAAGCATGCTCCGTCAGTACCCACGGGATACGCCATTTTCGGGCCAGCCTTTCCGCCACTACACCACCATCGAGTAGTACGTGAGCATGGATGAGGTCCGGAGCGCCTTCCAGTGCGCTGATCGCTTGCTTCCAGGCCCTGCTCCTTGTCCAAATTCTTTGCACCCGCGCTCCGTCGCCCCCGTAATACACGATGATAAGACGTCCGTAATCTTCCTGGTGGACTACCAGTTCAGTACTACCTGTTTTAAGGTCGGGGTCAGCAGCTACACTGACCACCTCCACTTCGTACTCAAGGGCAGTTGCTTCTGCAAACTGCTGCACGAAGTTCCCATCCTGTGGATGAGCGCGGTTCGGGAACCAGGGGCTGATGATGAGTATTTTCATGGTGGCGATCAATGATAGGCAAAAAATGTAAATGCTACCTTTGTCCTCCCAAAATATTCAATCCATGAAGATCCGCACCATTCTCTTTTTATCTTCTATTTGTTGTCTGCTGCTCGTAGGTTGTAAGGCGGATGGCAGCGATGCCGAAGTGACTAGCCCTGGTCCTTCTCCGACTACTTCAACTCCTCCGACTGCTTCAACTTCTACGCCAGCTGATACGAAAGGCTACGTTCCCGCTGGCTATCAGCTTGCTTGGAGTGATGAATTTAACGAAGGGACCATGCCAAGTGATGAAAATTGGAGCTACCAAAGCGGCGGCCATGGCTGGACGGCTAAAGAGTTGCAGCTCTATCAGGACGCTGATCCGGATAATGTAGGGGTAGCTGATGGCCTGTTGAGAATTACCGCGCTGGTAGAAAAGACCCAAAGAAATGCTTTCACCAGCACCCGATTGGTGAGTAAAGGGAAGGCCATGTTCGAAGAAGGCTACTTTGAAGTAAGAGCCAAATTCCCCGCCGGCGAAGGGATGCGATCTTCCTTTTGGATGGTTGGGGACACCGTATCTAAAGTGGGCTGGCCCAAGGCAGGAGAAATCGATCTGGTCGAACACTACGGTAAATTCCCGACCGTTATCGGAGCGGCCGTGCAAACCCCACTTAACTACTGGTCTAAGAAAACTCAGTTGGGTGGGTCGAAAATTATCAAAACTGCCGAGTCGGAATTTCACGTATACGGCTGCCTCTGGACCGCCGAAAAACTGCAGTTCAGCGTTGATGGTGAGGTGTACTGGACTTACGATGCCGTTTCACTAACCGGCCAGTTGAGTTATCCTTTTAAATGGCCTTTCTACATGGTCGCTAATCTGGCCGTTGGGGGTATTCGTGGTCCGGGAGGGAAGCTAAACCCAGACGATTTCCCCGCTAATATGTACATCGATTACGTGAGGGTTTATCAAAAGTAAAACCTACCGTTTTACCCCAGTAAATCCCACCCCAAATCTCTCTCCGCCACGAGAAAATCGACTTCCAACTCAGGCCACTCAATGCCAATGGCAGAGTCGTCATAACGAAGGCCGCCTTCGGCATTAGGATTATAGAAGTTGTCGCATTTGTAGGCGAATAAGGCCGTTTCAGATAAGACCAAATACCCGTGGGCAAAGCCCGCTGGAATGAAAAGCTGGTGCTTATTCTCTCCGCTTAGCCGCGTACCGTACCATTGGTGAAGGGTAGGGGAGCCGGGACGCATGTCCACCGCTACGTCAAACACTTCACCAGAAATCACCCGTACGAGTTTAGCTTGTGCGCTATCTCCCGTCTGGAAGTGTAAACCCCGTAATACGCCTTTTGGGGAAAGGGCCTGGTTGTCCTGAACGAATGCGTTATTGATTCCAGCCTCCGTAAAGGTTTTTTGATTGTAGGACTCGAAAAAGTACCCACGTTTGTCTCCGAAAACTCGGGGTTCAAATAACTGTAAGCCGGAAATTGGAGTAGTATGAAAAGGCACGAGGAGTATTTAGGGATACGGGTCTTAAGTTGATAGAAGAGGCTTGGATAGCAGAGTTACCAACCCCGGTAACGGGGGGGCTTGAGGTTCATCATCCGCAGGTACATCAGCAACTGGGCCCGATGATGGGTGGCATGGTCCTGTAGAAGGTAAACGATGACTCTTTTACTTTTTGGTCCCGCGAAAAAGTTGGGCACCATCTCCTCCCAGCCTGCTGCTGGCAGGCTCTCGATGGCGGCGGTGCCGAAGGCATAGGCATCCGTAATTAAGGAAACGAGTTCTTTACGGTTCAGATCATCATCGGCGAGTAACTCCCGTAGAGCATCTTCATCAAAAGTCTCCGGCTCGTAGCCCAGGAAACGACGACTCAGGCCATAAACATTACCAGAAATATGCTGAATTTGCTCCTGTACGGACATCTGATCGGCGGTAGGCCGGTAGTGTAAAGAAGAATCCGGGATGGTCTCTAGTGCTTCCAGGGTATAGGCCAAAGAATTATCCCATTTTTCCTTCCATTCCTTTTGGGCGGGGAAGTCCGCACCCGTCTGAGCCTGAACAGACGAGGCTACAAACAATAGGGCAAAGCCTACGAGGAAGAGAGGAAGGGAGAAAGTAATCGATTTCATAGGGGCAAATATAACTTGAACGGTGCTTAGTGCGCTTTCCGATGTATCTTGCCATCGTTTAATTACTGATCCAAATATCCCTACTCTTTTGAAACGCGTAGTTTTTACCCTGCTTCTGCTGGGACTCGGTTTTTGCGCCCGCGCGCAGCAAACCGGAGACAGCCTGTATTTTTTGCTCCCGAATGACACGATGTTGCTCTACAACGACGTAGCGTCCGGCCAAATTCTGTTTGACCACTACCTGGCCAACGGACAGACGCTCTTCGGAGCTGCCAAATTTTATGGCCTGAGCCTGGAAGATGTCTACCACCTCAACCCTAAGCTGCGCTCGAAGTATAAATCCGGTGATAAAGTACGGGTTCCGATTCCCGCAAGGCTAATCCGGCCGTTGCCGGCACCCGATAGCCTGGCTTGGTTTGTTCCCGTAAAGTACCGAATGAGCAAAGGAGAAACCCTGTTCGGACTCACCCGGCGTACCCTTAAACGAGATAATGAAAGCTCCTTAATGGCCCTGAATCCTGGGCTGAATCCGCAAGGAATGACCGCCCGCCAGGTTATCGTCGTTGGCTACCTGAAGCTCGACGGAATCCCTGCGCAAGCCCAGGGAGAGATCGAAGATCCCTACGTTCGTCGTAATCGTGGCCTGCGTAATCTCTGGGAGTCCCGAACAAAGGGTAAGAAAATGATCTCTCAGAACGGTAAAGCCGCCTGGACCCGCAAGGGAGACGCCAACAAATGGATGGCTTTACACCGAACAGCTCCGGTCAATAGCATTATCGAAATTGAGGACCCCCGCAGTCGGAAAATTATCTACGCTAGGGTGGTCGCGCCTATCCCGGACCAAATTTACCCGCGCGACGTAATTGTCGTCGTCAGTCCACTACTCGTTAAGGCCTTTGGCGTCAGGGACACACAGTTTTATGTCCGCACCCGGCATTTTTAAATTCTTTTAACGGCATCCTCGCAATTTTTAAGAGTGATGATTCGGTTTTAGGGCCATACTTTATTCCTGTCTACGCCCCGAAACCGAAACCTGATGAGAGCTTTGATTTTTCGCCACCTGATTAAGGTGGCTTCCGTTCTATTTCTGCTAACCGTTGCTGACCATCCGCCGTCGATAGAGCAGCTCGCTGGCTACGGTGAGCTGCATACCAAAGCCTCCCACAGCGGCTGCGCACTGGACCCGGATTATGAACTCGTTCACCATACTGCCCGCCGCCACTTAGTATACGTCTTTGAAGGCATCGCAATAGCTGCTGGCAAGGCTCCGGAAACGTATTCCGTTGAGTTGATTCGCAATCGGGGAGGAGAACCCTACATCAATGCGATGACTTGCAGTTCGAGCCGCCTGATATGGGTAAGTGTAAAGGCCTGGGAGGAACTACATAATTACGAACCAGCACTGGCACTGCTGGTGGCCCACGAACTCGCCCACGGCGATCTTCGGAGCCCCTTTCTGCTGCGTGCAGACCGTATGCAGGCGACCGAACGGCACCTGTTTCAATCACTGACTTACCGCCAGCAGTGGGAGGTGTCTGCCGACCAACGAGCCGCTGAGTTTATGCTGAAAGCTGGATATCAACCCGCTCAAATTCGGGCAGCAGCCCGCTATATTTTGCAGCGGGAAGGGGCCAAACACCTCATCCCCTCCAGTTTCTCCCATCCGTCTGGCTGGGATCGGGTGGCGCTGCTAGGCTATTATTTGGAGCGTGGCGAACCGCTGGTGGCCAAATGATTTTCGGGCGCCGGAGCGCGGGTGCAAGGGGAAGTTGCAAAGCAAAGCGTGCGCTCGGTTTTAAGGGGGGGGTAACCGTGTTTCTTGAGATTCCGGAGGAATCGGGGCTATGAAACATGAGTCATCCCTAATTTTTGGGTGAGATGACCATGTATCCTGGCAAAGAATAGGGTTTTAGCGATCAGCGGACAGCATTCAGGCAAA
>CALIGP010000229.1 GCA_938021455.1 uncultured Lewinella sp.
ACAGGTTCCAGGAAGTTCGAATCGTACCAGGGTTATTGCTGTTGTGGACCAAAGACATGTTCGTCCCGTTAATGTTACCACTTGCAGACACGAACTCTAAAATCGAAGGTTCGTAACTAATACTGAATTGCAGTCCGGAAATGGCCGTAAAATTGGCCCCAATGATGTCAACACAAACTTCACTCCCAACCGGTCCGTCAGCATCAGTGATGGTTACGGACAGGGGTTGTGCACTCAGGCCGACGGTCAGGCAGAGCAATAGCCCGCTGAAGAGCAGTTGGTAAAAATTTTTCATCTAAATTTCAGTTGTTGGGATTAAAATCGGATGTCCTTTAAAAAAATGCTGGAGAGACGCTTATCTGCCGTTTCGACGCACAATCACCTTGCGGTGAAGTTGTTCCCGATCGGTTGTTATTCTCACAATATAGGCGCCATCAGCACCAAAATCAGTGGCGTTGAGATCAAATGTATTCGCACCAGGCCGCAGGGTATAGGGCTGTTGGCGGAGCGTTCGGCCTTCGATGTTCAACAACTCTAAGGTTGCTTTACCGCCGTAATTGAGTTGAAGCCGAAGTTGACTAAGATTGTGAATGGGGTTAGGCGCCACCGTGAAGCGAGGGTCTTCTGCAAAGACGGAAACACTCGATGGGCCTTCAATGGTAACCGTACCGGGCTTTAGCTCGGGTTCCAGACGATTGTTATCACTATCGTTGGCACTGGTCTTAAAGGGAATACTATCAAAGCTTATGGCCGTCTGTAAGCCAACCCCCATCTTAGGTTGAAAGCGTAGGCTGAATAGTATGGTACTGTCGGGCAGGTCAAAGCCCATCAGGCTACCATCCACTTCGAGGTAGCCAATCCGACCAGTATCTAGTTTTGTTTGGTTGAAGTTCTCATCCTGGCTACCGTCCATCGCAATGTTGGCTACGCCAAGAAAGTCAAGCGCTTCGATGTCCCAAGACAAGGAAAGCTGAACGCCGACAACACTCTCAATATCGATACCTCGCACATTCACCAATACTTCCGACTCCGTGTCGGTAGTAGCATCTTCCACAAAGAAGCTGGTCGTTTGGGCGGAAAGAGGTAAGGCAATAACCAGCAGCAGCAAGGCCGCGGTAACGCGCCAGAAAAAACTTGGTATGTTCATCGATTCGGGATTATAATACATTGGTGGCCAGGGCCGCCTCTCTAAGACAACGCTAAGGTAACTAATTTAGGCCAGCTACTGGCAGCAAATTGGCAGGTCATTTTTCAGCGGGTCATTTAGGCGCCGGTGCGCGGGTGCAAGGGAAGGTTAAAAAGCATTGACGAAACGGGGAATATAGACGTTTAACGGCCCCGACAGAAAGATTCCGTCGGGGCCGTTACAAAGAGATATTTGTTGCTTCCGGTACTAGCGGACCAGTAATTTGCGCGAAGCTTTGTAATCTCCTGATGTTAGTGTGTACAGGTACATCCCCGCTGAGCGGAACTGCTCCCGATTCAGAATCAGTTGGTTAGCTCCGCCAACGGCATCGATTTTTTGTTCCAGAACGATGCGGCCCGTAATGTCACGAACCGTAATGTTGGCAGCTGCCGCTTCGGGCAGCTCGAACCGAATAGTTGTTGCCGACACCAGTGGGTTGGGCGAAGCACCACTCAGGTGAGGCTCCGAAACCTGCGCCGCAGCAGAAGGCATAAACGCAATGTTCAAAAGACTCGCCCGACCATTGTTCGTGTAGGCTTCACTGAAGACCAGGTCATCACTAACGCTCAGGACCTCACTCAGGCTCGTGTTCTCCGAAGCCGTAAGCTCTACGGTAAGCAAGTCGGATACTGCCGTCAGCTCACTACCAGCATGATAGCTGAATGCTAACCATCCACGTTCCAGTAAGCGCGTATTCAGGTTGGCAGCAGAAAGAGCTCCTCCATCTAGCAGGTTTACGGCTACGGATTCGTCAAAGCGGAAAGTACCCTGCCACCCAGTCAAACCGGCTACGTCGCCAGCTTTGATGGTTACGACCTTGGTTTCTCCGGCTATGAGGTTAACGTCTTCCGTGAGGAAGTTAACGGCTTCGCTTCTTGGGCGTCCGGACTGACCGAAGTTATCCGTACCGTTACCATTAACGTCACCAACCATGACACCAATGAAGTCAGCGTCAAAAACATTACCGTCCAGGTTGTTCTCATTAACTACCTCGGGGAAATTTGTTGCCCAGGGGTTATCAACCACCGGGAAGATGAACTTGGCATCGATAAAGCGGTAGGCAGTGTTGTTACGGTAGCTATCGTCTAATCCAAGGATCAGTCGGCGGATCGCAATAATATCCTGAACCGAAATCTCCTCATCCGCATTGGCATCGGCAGCCAGGCGGCGGTAAGCAGAAGGGATAGGCTGGAGGCCTAAGATGTGACGAGTAATCAACACCAAGTCAAAGGTAGAGACCCCCTGACTGTGGTTGATGTAAATGTCAAGGTCAGCATCGATGGTGTAATCATCACCTGCGCGTAGGTTCTCAAACAGGAATCCGCCGTTGTCGTCGGAAAGTGTGCCCTGTTCTAGGTCAATTCCTGAGAGCTGCATGGAAACACCTCCGATGGCGTTTCCGCCTTCTGAAATTACCGTTCCGGCAATATTACCTAACCGGCTCTGGTCACAGGCATTGTCCGACCGCTGTACCAGCGTGAATACAGAACAGTAGTCACCACGTCCGGCGGGGTCAAAAGCGTAGACGCGGACCGGAACGGTCTCGTCACTATTACAGTTTAGGATGATACCGTCCCGACCGGGAACGGGGTTGAAGCCCGCCGCGCCTGCCTCAAACTCAGTGTAGATGGAGTAGGTTACTTCACCAGAACAATCTTCAACGTCACTGGCGATAAAATCAGTGGCCCACATAGCAGCGGTACCACCACCCTCACCGTCAGGCATCAGCGTAACCGTAAGTTGACCAATACAAATTGGCGTTGGTGCTAATGCATCCGTTACACAGAATTCAACGATCTCATTATCTACATTACCACATCCGTCCGTACCCTGAATGCGAACGGCATGAGCGCCAACGGGGACATTACTAAGGCTAATGGTGTAGTTGCCTTCTGCATCAGAAGTGATTTCGTTGTCCAGTAGCAGTCGCGTACGGTTAAACCCATCCGCTACGCGATAGTCAACGTCCAACTCAATGCGAACACCTAATTGGTCCTGAGCCGTACAGGCATCCGTCAATTCAAAAACCAAGCTTACATTGCCCGTACAGTTAACACCCTGGGCGGGGAAACAATCTACGGGGTTGTTCTCCGTAATCTGAGGCGCAATCTCATCATGGATTTTAATGAACTGCTGATAAAGGAAAGCTCCCCGGCTATTATCCGTTCCGTAAGCTTCGTTGTCTTCGTTATCGGCACCGTTGTTATCATCCGTACCATCGGTATCGTCTCCATCATCTACTGGCCAGAGGAAACCGCCATTGTTGCGGTTCGCATCTCCGTCAAGTACGGCAGAATCGTCAGTACGGTCACCTGGGTTATTTGGTATTACGTGTAGGTAAGTCCGTTCGCGTAGATTGTTGTCGCCGTCATAATCCCGCGGGATTAGGTAAGGCTCACCCAGTGTGTTGTACTCACACCAGTTGATCAGGCTATGATTGATCCGAAGCTTGTAGCACTCGTCGGCATCACTCGCGAAAGTATCGATGGTAATTTCGCGGGTGATCAGGTCACATCCCGTTTCCACAATGATCACATCGTCAATGCTCGGCGTCTGCATACAGAACGCCTCTGCGTCAGCGGGGAAGCTGATGATGTAATCATGTACACCTTCAACATTGATTCGTTGGCGGCAGGGGTTAACATTCGTGAATCCTTCGCCATCCGTAGCCGTGAACGTACGGGTGAAAGAGCCGACACCACAATTATTCACACTACCAACGATGCTTTGAGAAACGACTACATCACAGTTGTCTGTTCCAAAAGCTTCTCCAAAGGCAGCGTTCAATTCATCATCACTTGCTTCCTGAATGGTTGCTGGCAGGCCAACGGCTTCATACTCAATACAAGTAAGTTCCATTGGGCCGGGAGGCGAACAGGTAGGGGCGGCCTTGTCTTCAACGAGGACAGAAAGCCAGCAGTAATTTTCGTTCCCCAACTCATCCGTTACGCGGAGGCCTACAAGTACGCTACCCAAGTCCTCACAAGTAAGGGAAATGGATGGACCGTAGGAAGAACCGGAAAGAAGAGAGTAGGAACCATCCGCATTTTGGCGAACCCGTGCGATTGCAAGACTAACGTTGCTGCAGTCATCGTAACTACCAGCATCCAGCATCTCAGGCGTAAGGATAGCCAGGCCCGTACTGGCGCTCTGGCCCGGCAACTGCCCGGAGGTAATACTCACGTTGAGCCCGTCTTCACACACGGCAACGGGGGCGGTACCATCCATAACCCGGATGTCTATATCCGTAAAGTCTGCGTTTCCGCACTCATCATTGTAAGTATAGCGTAACACGTGGCTGCCCACGGGAATGACCGTAGTTACTTCCGCGTTATTGTCGTTTAGGTTAACCGTGAAAGTTCCAATTGGAGCAGAGGTGTTTCCATTAGGGAAGATGTCCGCTCGCAATTCCAGGTCGTTACTGCAGGCATCGCTCAGACCAATGGAAGCCATGTCAAGGCGAATGTAAGCACCACATTGATTACCGGCATTTGTCAAAAATTCAAGCGGGCCATCGTCAGCAACGCCGTCAAAGTCCAGATCCTGAACTGGAGCCGTGAAGACAGGAGCGGTGAAGTCACCGATCTTAACGATCTGAGTGAGCGTTCTTACGTCCGTTGGCACACACCAGTCAATTACGGTATAGGTACGAATTACCTTGTATGCCAGCTCACAGGTTACAATCGGGGGAGAATCCTCGAAGGTGATACCGATGTTACAAAAGCCACCGTTCTCACCGAGTCTCAGTGGAATAGTAGAGCCATTGGGGCCATCAAAAAAGGGAAGGTCCTGAGGGCGGGGATCGGGTAAATCGCCGAAGGCAAGTCCCATGTCCTCCAATTCATCACATTCGATCGTTATGACTTCAGGGATGTTGGTCACGTCTAAATCATCAAGACCAGGACGTGTGAAGGTTATCGTATAACTGGCAACGGCGGGGGCGTTAGCTTCTCCGGAAACGGAGTTACAACTACCGTCTCTCACTGTGAACGTTCTGGTTAGTTCTACATCGTTACACTGTGGATTAACGGCATCACGGTTGATGATGTCATTAACACAGATTTCTACTTCTTCGGAGCAATTGTCCGTAGCCGTAGGTAAGCCTCCGCCAGCCATCAGGCGTAAGCGCAACTGAGGGTCCAGAGTACCAGCGATTACTTGACCAGTAAAGGTGTTAACCCGGTAGCAACGAGCAACAGTGTTGGGCAAGAGGCCAAGATCAATCCCTTCAATTTGATTACAATACAAAGGGCCTGCTGGCTCTTCGGGGATCGCCGTAAACTCCGGGGAGGTTTTATCTTCAGCATTAACGATACCCCATCCTACGGTAAAGCCGGGTACATCATCCGCCGTAATCCGGAAAGTATAGGTTCCACAACGATCAATGATGGCACCATTATCGGTGTTTCCATCTTCTACCACTACGTTGAAGGCATCAAAGGGAACGACAACGCCGTCTCCATCAGCATCAAAATCGCCCGTTAGGACTTCCTGCGGGATTAATAATGCTTCACAATTATCATTAAGGGTAACGTTTATTTCTCCAATCACCGCCAGGCGAACCAGGGTGTCGTTTTGCGCATACAACGCACCCGTCATAAAGACGAGGGAGACAAACGCTAAGTAGCGTAAGGCTAATTTCATAAGATCACGATTCTTGAGATTACAGAAAACTAAACCACTACCCGTTTTTCTCAAAGCGGTGAGATGCTAATAAAAGCATTCCACAAATTCAATTTCATCGGTTTTTGCCCGGGTAATATCCTAACAAAGGTAAGAAATGCGTCGTTAAACTCCCAAAATTTAACGCTTTGCTAAATTTCCTCCTTTAATGGTCTTGATCAGGCTACGCAAAACGGGTATAGTTTCGCTTTCAATCCAAGGGTTTTTGCGCAGAAATATGCCGTTTCTAGGGCTGGGATGTGGAAGCACAAAGTACTCGGGCAGGTAGTCTTCAAAAGAGCGAACCGTTTCTGTCAACGTCTTCTTTTTGGCCTTTCCCAGGTAGTGTGCCTGTGCCCAGGCTCCGATCAAAATTTTCATCCGCAGGTCAGGCATCATGGCCAATAAAGGCGCTTGCCAGCGGGGCGCACATTCCGGGCGGGGTGGCAGATCTCCGCCCTTTCCCTTACCGGGATAACAAAAGCCCACCGGTAGGATGGCGAAGGTGGAAGCATCGTAAAATTCCTCCTCACTCACCCCCATCCACATTCTGAGTTTTCGCCCACTAGGGTCATCCCATGGCGTTCCGGCTTCGTGTGCTAATCTACCGGGTGCCTGCCCGATGATGGCGATTTTAGCCTTGGGATGAACGCTAAATATTGGTTTGGGGCCAAGCGGTAAAGCATCCGCACAGATTTTGCAGTCAGCCGCTTCCCGCAGGAGAGGGTGACCTAAAAAGGGAGAAAAATTAATGCTCGAATCTGGCATTTAAGAAGATAAGTTACTGTGCCTGGGACCGAATTGAAGAAGCGAGACCTGGCTCAACCTTGCTTCTCCAACCATGCTTTGCACCAGCGGCTGCGCCCTTCTTTTCATGGTCCGGCTCTCGTCAGACTCCATAAATAGAAAGGGAACATCCACGTCAATATATCAGTACTTCACGAACCGGAGGACTTCTGCCCCTTCCTTATTTTCCACCCGCAGGAGGTAAAGACCGGGCCGAAGATCGTCCATTTCCATAGAAGCAGCGTTTGGGTTCAGGTCCCGGACGTACCGCCCATCAGCCGTCATCAGACTAACCCGTTGTACGTTCTCCAGGCTTCCCCGAAAACGAAGTTCTCCGCTTGTAGGGTTAGGGTAAATACCTAGTCTGGCCGCCGTAAAGCTAGCCGCAACCGGGCCATATATGGTTGCTGTCCCGTCAATATCTATCTGACGAAGCCGGTAAAGGTTGGTACCGTCCAGTGGGCTATTATCAACGAACTGGTAGTTATTACTAACGGACTCTCCCGCTGCAATCGTTCCTACCCATTCCCACGCTCTCCCATCGGCGCTACGTTCAAGTTCAAAACGGTCATTATCCATTTCGTGTATAGTAGACCA
>CALIGP010000230.1 GCA_938021455.1 uncultured Lewinella sp.
AGTTTGATAGTTCGGTAGTAATATAGTTTTGTAGTGCTACCGCATTTTGGAGGTGTTGCATGGCTCCGCCCGCTGCACTGCTACCTCACGGGGCAGATGTTGCATGGCTAAAGCATGTAGAAGAAACGATGCGCTCTTGGCATTACCACCTAAATTATAATACTGAGTGTTCGTGTCAGTCCCCCACGCATACTCCGCATAATAGCAATGTTATGCCTGCCAGCGATGTATCGTCTGCCCTGTGCGGAGCGACTAGCAAGCGCGGTAGCGGTGTGTCGTCTGCCCCATGCGGTAGCACTACAAAACTACATTACTACCGAACTATCAAACTAATACTCAACCACTTTTACATTTCAAACCTTTACATAGTGAAACAATCTTCACAAACATTTGGGCATCGGAATTGAAATGACTACCTTTGCCCTCCGAAATTAAAAACATGTCCAAAAAAAACTTGATTAAGCAGGATGGCGTGATCGAAGAAGCCTTGTCAAACGCGATGTTCCGCGTGCGCTTGGAAAACGACCACGAAATCAAGGCTACAATCTCCGGAAAGATGCGGATGCACTACATCAAAATCCTTCCTGGCGATAAAGTAGCGGTAGAAATGAGTCCATATGACCTCAGTCGCGGTCGCATCACTTACCGTTACAAGTAGCTTTCTTATTCGGCTGCCGAAAAGCAAGTAAAATTTATCCATTATGAAGGTTAGACCCTCCGTCAAAAAACGCTCCGTCGATTGCAAGATCGTCCGCCGTAAAGGCAAGGTGTACGTTATTAACAAAAAGAACCCCAAGTTCAAGCAACGTCAGGGCTAAGCTAAGCAGTAAGAATTATGGCAAGAATTGCAGGTGTAGACCTCCCGCGTAATAAGCGCGGCATCATCAGTCTGACTTACGTCTTTGGCGTAGGCGCAACCCGTGCGGCGGAAATTCTCGACGCGGCGGAAGTTGATCACAACACTAAGGTGTTGGACTGGACCGACGAAAACATTCGTACCATCTCTAACCTCATCACGAATGAGTATAAGGTGGAAGGTGATCTTCGTACGGAAGTACAAACCAACATCAAGCGTCTTATGGACATTGGCTGTTACCGTGGCCTCCGTCACCGTAAAGGCCTGCCACTGCGCGGACAGCGCACGCAGACCAACGCCCGTACACGTAAGGGTAAGCGTAAGACTGTAGCTAACAAGAAAAAAGTGACTAAGTAATGGCTAAAAGACCAGCAAGTAGCGGCCGTACGGCCAAGAAAAAAAGCGTCAAGGTTGAGAACGAAGGTCTGGCATATATCCAGGCTTCCTTCAACAACATCATCATCACCATCACCAATAAGAAAGGTGATGTTATCAGCTGGGGAACAGCTGGTAAGGAGAAGTTCCGTGGTTCCAAGAAGAGCACGCCTTACGCTGCTCAAGTTGCTTCCGGCAACGCCGCTCGCGAAGCTTACGAGCTTGGCTTGCGCGTGGTTGAGGTTTACGTTAAAGGTCCTGGCTCCGGCCGTGAGGCTGCGATCCGTGCACTCGATGGTGCAGGTATCCGCGTCAGCAAGATCAAAGACGTAACGCCCATGCCGCACAACGGATGCCGCCCTCCGAAGCGCCGTCGCGTATAATCCCCCCCCTCTCCTTAACTAATATTCCCCGCTCGTCCGCCTATACATAAGGATGAAGGGAACTAAAGACATAAGTCACTATGGCTAGATATACTGGTCCTAAGGCGAAAAAAGCCCGCGCTCTCGGCGAACCGATCTTCGGTTACAGCCGCGCCTTCGAAAAGAAGAAGTACAAGCCAGGTCAGCACGGCAACAGCCGTGGTCGCCGCCGCCAACCTTCCGACTACAAACTTCAACTTACGCAGAAGCAAATCGCTAAGTTTACTTACGGTGTGCTTGAGCGTCAGTTCCGCAACCTGTTCGAAAAGGCACAGGCAAGTCGTGGTATTACCGGTGAGGTACTGCTGCAGCTGCTGGAAGCACGGCTCGACAACGTAGTATACCGCTGTGGCATCGCGCCAACGCGTCGTGCTGCCCGTCAGTTGGTTTCTCACCGTCACATTACGGTGAACGGTCGCCTCAACAACGTACCATCTACTCAGCTCCGTGCTGGTGATGTTATTGCCGTTCGGAACAAGTCTCAGGGTCTCGAAGTCGTTCGCGACTCCGTTTCCGGAAAGAGCGATGTCCGTAACTACGGTTGGTTGTCCTTCAATTCTGAGAAGATGGAAGGTACTTTCCTCGCTTACCCTGAGCGGGATGCCATTCCGGAGAAGATCAACGCTCAGTTGATCGTCGAACTTTACTCGAAGTAAAGTCACCTGGTCTTTCGCCCGCTGGTTTACCGGCGGGCGAAAGAGCCCCCCCCCGGGCGGCTGGTCTCCCCCCACCCCTTCGACCGCCGTCCAGTTCCGGCCGCCTTCGGGCCTGCCGGAACAAACTAAAACCCTTCCGAGAGTTTTTCCGGAACGGGAATTGTCGTAAACATTGGGATTTCGGTGAGTTACCCTCACTGAAATCCCAATTGTTCGACATGGCTGGCACCTTAAAAAGGCGAGCCAACTTTTATTAAATTCCAGGTGTTTCGGTCGAGTGCCTTCGCACCAGACCTTATAACCACTCAAAGAGCCAAATTCTATATGAGCAGTATTCTGAACTTCCAGACGCCGGACAAGATCACGATGCAAAAGTCGGATGATTTCCAAGGCACTTTTGAATTCAAGCCCCTGGAACCAGGCTTCGGCCAAACCATTGGTAACTCTATCCGTCGCGTGCTGCTCAGCAGCCTCGAGGGATTTGCTATTTCCGCCGTCCGTATCGCGGGTGTCGACCACGAATTCTCCACCATCCGTGGTGTGACCGAAGACGTAGTCGAGATCATCCTTAACCTCAAGCAGGTCCGCCTCAAGCAGGTAATCCAGAGCGATGAAAGTGAGACCGAAGAGAAGATCTTCCTCACCATCAGTGGTAAAGACCAGTTTACGGCCGGCGACATCGACGAGCACACCAACGTGTTCAAGATCATGAACCCCGAGCTTCTGCTCTGTACCATGGAGCCTTTCGTGAACCTTGAAGTAGAACTCACCGTCACCAAGGGCCACGGTTACGTACCTGCCGACGAGAACCTGCCGAAGAACGCCCCCATCGGCGTGATTCCCGTAGATGCTATCTACACCCCCATCAAGAACGTAGCCTACCGTGTGGAAAGCACCCGTGTAGGTCAGCGCACTGACTACGAAAACCTCGTACTCGACGTGAAGACCGACGGTACCATCCACCCGGAAGATGCCGTTCGCGAAGCCGCCAACATAATGATCCAGCACCTCGTGTTGATCACCAACGAGGCCATCGAGTTCACCCCCACCGGTGCCCGCGAGGAAACCATCGTCGACGAGCACATCCTGCACATGCGCAAGCTGCTCAAGACCAGCCTCGAAGATCTCGACCTCTCTGTACGTGCCTACAATTGTCTCAAGGCTGCCAAGATCAACAGCCTTGGCGAACTGGTCCGTTACGACACGCACGAGCTGCTCAAGTTCCGCAACTTCGGTAAGAAGTCCCTCGTGGAAATCGAAGAACTGCTCGTAGAAAAGGGCCTTACCTTCGGTATGGACCTTAGCAAGTACAAGCTAGACGAAGAGTAAGATAGATAATAGAAGGTAGATGATAGAGGGTACTACCCACTACCATCTACCTCCTATCATCTAACCAAAAGGGCTGTTCGTAACCCGGACACTATTTAATCCAAAACGGTAATAACAATCGCAAATCAGCAAGTGCCCGACTTGTGTAAATAGGCGAAAACGTGTTGCCGGCAAAACCACTGAGACATGCGTCACGGTAAGAAATTCAACCACCTGGGTCGTAAAAGCGCCCACCGCAAAGCAACGCTTCGCAACATGGTCATCGCTTTGATCACGCACAAGCGGATCAACACGACCCTCGCTAAGGCCAAAGCCCTACGGGTATACGCCGAGCCCCTGATCACCAAGGGCAAGAGCAACGACACCCACAATCGCCGTGTAGCCTTCAGCTACCTCCAACACAAGGAAGCGACTACTGAACTGTTTGACGTTATTGGCCCCAAGGTTGCTGACCGCCCCGGTGGTTACTTGCGCGTCATCAAGACCGGTTTCCGGTTGGGTGATGGTGCCGAACTGGCGATGATCGAGTTTGTCGACTTCAACGAGGTCTACAACAAAGACGGTGCCAAGAAATCTGGTAAGACCCGTCGTAGCCGGCGTGGTGGTGGAGGCAATAAGGCTGCCGCTGTTGCCGCTGCTCCTGAAGTTGAAGCTACTAAGGACGAGGAATAGCATTCCACTCAACCTACAAAATACCGCAAACCCGGAAGCACCTCGATGTGCTTCCGGGTTTCGTTTTTTTTTTGCGCGAACGCGGGATGCTGGGGGAGGTTGGAGGGCAATGCTAAATCCCATCCCTAAGCTATTATTACCTGCCAAAACCATAGAAATTGCTCAAAAACATTGTCAGCAGGTCCCCCCCTCCCCCGTGGGGAGGAAGCCGGGGGGAGAGGGTTTCAAGCAGCAACCGAATTTGAGTAAAGAGGACTCTTTACCCATAAAATAAGACCAAACCCACTCACCAGCCTTACATTTGGCAACCAATACAAAAACATAGCTCCCACTTGCGCATCCTAATCAGCCTCCTACTACTCGCTTGCAGCTTCTCAGGCTGCAAACAGTATACCTTAGATAATTTGC
>CALIGP010000231.1 GCA_938021455.1 uncultured Lewinella sp.
GCCGAGGTATGCACCGAGGGGGCGTGCATCTCGTGATACACACGTCCAGGGTGTCAAACTGCTAACCTACTTACCTACATTTTCCAGCCAAACGTAAACGACCTCGCCCTTTCCACTACGCCTTGTGTTTGGCATTCCGTCCGGCAGGTAACCACTGAAATTGCCAATAACGAGGTCCTGGTCTCCGTCTCCGTCCACATCACCTTTGTCCAGGCAGATATAGTGTAAACCCGGTTGCTTTTCAAAGCCCTGGGCTTTGAACTCGAGTTGGTCGGTTTGCTCCAGATAAACGAAACTATTCAGCGCGCGCTTCGCTGGAGGGATGAAGTAAGCGATGGCTGCAATGTCTTGGTCACCGTCTCCGTCAAAGTCATCTACCTCGGTGCCATAGGCGCCATCCATGTGGTAAAACCAGGCCTCAGAAAAGTTCTCCTCCCCGTTGTTCCGTAAAATCCTAATGCCATGGTACGGCTTCGGAATGGGTTGGTAGTCATAGTTGTCTCCGCAGCTATGGATGAGATCCAGGTCACCGTCTCCGTCAACGTCCGCTACCTGTAGATCAGAGGAGCCATAGCTTGGCGGGAAACGATACAGAAGCTTTCGTTCTGGTTTTCCGGGACGGCTATACCAAACTTCAATGCGTTCATCTCCCTGAGCGAAAAGGACGAGTAAGTCTTTGTAGCCATCTTTATCCAGATCTGCCACCCGGAGCCGAAGTGCCCCGGGGGTGGGGGAGAGGACTGTTTTTTTTCCCCTATCGTAGCTGCTCAGCTGGCCAGTCATGTTTCCATACTCCGCAATGATGAGCTCTTCGTTGCCGTCTTGGTTACCGTCCCAATAGAGGAAGTCTAGTGGACGAAGTAACTCCTTCAGGGTATCTCCACTGGCGACAAAGGTCCCACGGGGTACATCCGAAGGAATCAGGCTACCCATCGTTAGCCGACCCTCAAGGGCCGGGCGCAGGCTGGGTTGAATCCCGATAAAACCTTCTTTCGAACTGACCTGCTGGTCGGTAAACCGTCTTTGACCGCCATCTTTTGCCAGCAAACTGGCCACTACAACCTCGCCAGTTGATTCGTCAACGGCAACCGAGGTGGCCAAGGACGGGAAAGCCTCTTCACTGCCATCCCGGATGACTTTTGACTGAAACTGCTTCATCTCAAACAGGATGGGCGGCGAATCCGGAGGGGAGAGCCGACCGGGAGACTGCTCTACGTAGTAATTGAAAATGGTGTCCCATACGGCCAGCTCAAGCTGAGGTGCTTCTGGATATACTTTGCCAAGAAAGGGGGCTTCCTGTGATGACCCGAGATAGTCTGCTCGACTCTTGTTCCCATAGAGTCCGTAAAAGGCCGCCATTTGAGGGAGCACTTCGGTTGCCCATATTTCGCGGTTGAGGTCCTGCGGAGCGGGCAATAGGTGACAGCTGGCGCAATAGCTTTTGGCTAGTCTCTCTCCGGGAGAATCGACTTTTTTTTCCTGACAGCGAACGAGTAAAATTAAGACGCAGACCAATAGCATGAATACTAAGAGCTTCTTCATTCTACCATTGATTTACCGTTCGGACCCATGTAATTTCCCCAGAAAATGCCTTCACTGGGCCGGTTGATTTCCCGTCGTTCTACTTTCAGGTTTTTAAAGGAATAGAAATTTTGGGGGTCGCTCATGTAAGCGGTTATGATGTCAATTTTTCCGTCACCATCCAGGTCGGTTATCAGCGGTGTAGAGCCCAGGTTGGAGCCCAGTGGCGCGTCAAAAGCCTGGCGGGGCTCTCCTTGTCCACTGGTATAAACGTAGAGGCCATTGTTATAAAAATCAGTTGGATCACCGATGACATCGTGCGTCGATACGTAATTGATGGATAGCATTACGTCATGTTTTCCGTCTTTAGTAAAGTCGGCAACAATCGGGGAGGCGTACTGAAAAGTTCCAAGGGTATCGGTGAAGACAATTTTCCCCGTCTTTCCATCTACCAGTGTGTGTAGCGTGTAGTCGGTGTTTGGCCAGGCGCCTTTGCCATAGCTGGCGAAGAAGTCGAGGGTTTCATCATCACCCGTAAAATGCCCCGGAGCGGGCATGACGTAGGTGTCAAAGTTCCCGCCTGGACTAGCTGACCAGAGAACTACATTCGATTTTCCATCGATACAAACCATTCGGCCATCAACCGTACAGACGATAATTTCTGGAATGTCATCCTTGTTTACTCGCGCCAGAAGCGGCGGTGCAATGAAACCTTTTTTTCCACCACTAAGTAGAGTCTTGGCTGAAGCTAAGTCCTCGCTTTTAACGGCCGCGAGGGATACCCGGTAAAGATTTCCTGTTATGTCTTCTCCTCCCGTCCCGAAGATTACTTCTAGTCCTTGTCCGAAATCATAGAGTAGGGGTGATAGGTAAGTCTCCTTACCATCCGGTACCCGGGCTTTGGCAATAGTTGCGCCGTTTTTTCCATCTATGAGTAGCAAATAGCCGGCGGGCCGGTCGGGGTCTCCAGCTTTAGCTTTGACGAAGCCTCCGTAGGGAGCCAATAAATCAGGGAAGCCATCATCGTTCTGGTCAGGTGTCCATTGGAGGTTGAAAAAATTAAGAATGGTAGTGTCGTCTACGTATCGATTAGTGGGTTGATAGGGGAGAAATTCCCATAGCTTTTCACCGGTTTTCCCCTCCAGTGCGAAAAGCATCCCGGACCTGCCACCGATCACTACATCATCCGTTCCGTCTTCATTGATGTCTTTAAACGTTGGAGAGCCTACCATCTGATTGTGCCCGCCAACGGTCCACAGTGTAGCGCCGGTTGCTCCATCGACGGCCATCACGGCATGGTCGATGGATTTGAACTCAGTTCCACTGCCACCGATAACGATGTCTAGAATTCCGTCTCCGTTTAAGTCTGCTGCTCCCGGAGATGAAGAGGAGCCAACACCCCTGAAATCAGCGACCCATTGGTCACCTTCGAAGCTACAGCCGGTTAGGACGAGTGTTGTAAAAAAGATCGCAAAAGCGTAGCGTACAATCATGCTGCAAGATAGGGATATAGTCCCGGAGGGAAGCCTTTCTTAGCGATGGGCGACCAAGCCGACGAAGTCGGTGCGGGAGCCCATCGTTTTCGTTAGTGGCTAAGGTGATTGCTGGAATTGTTGACGTGAGGAGTGCATCATTCCTATTCGTCTGCCCTAGGGAATACCACAAAAAAGCCCCCCGGCGGAAAGTTCCACCGGGGGGCTGATTGCATTGTAAGAACGCTACTTATTAGTAGCCGGTGTTCTGACGCAGAGTCGGCGCACCATCAACCAATGACTGCTGGATAGCAGCTGTTGGGATTGGGTAACGCATGTGGTATGGAGCGGGTGTTTCGAAGGCTGCCATGAACGGACGACGATCTTTCTCCAGGTTGAAGTGAGCGGTCATCGTGCTAATCATGTAGCTTTCGCCGTAACGCTTGAGGTCAAAGAAGCGGTGGCCCTCCATGGCGAGCTCCAAGCGACGCTCTAGGCGTACAGCTTCACGAGCAGCACCTTGATCGGTCCAGGCATCATCGTAGGTTCCAATCACGTAGTTGGCGTGGCCAGTGCTGGCGTCGTCCAGAGGGACACCGTTTTGGTCAGCTCCCTGTGCACAGTTACCTGCACGCTCACGGATCATATTGACCTTGGCACGAGCATCATCGAGGTTGTTGTTCTCAACATCGATTTCAGCCAGCATCAGGATAACGTCAGCGTAGCGGATGAGTGGAATGTTGATGGGAGACAACTGCTTGTTTACCCAACCAACGTTAGACTCTTCTCCACTTGCCATGATGAATTTCTTAGGGCTATACTCAGAAGAGTAGCCACGATCACGAATCCAGCTAGCTTCGTGAGTGCCCCAGTTGAGGTAAGGTACACCATCACGACCAATGTTCCAGTCAATGCGTGGATCTACCGGATCAGTAGCCGTTGGGTTAGAGGTTGAAGTATTCTCATTGAGGGGCAGACCGTTAGCATCTGTCCGGTAAGCGTTAACCAGGCTCTGCGTTGGCTGGTGGAAACCACAGCAACCGATGGGAGAACCACCGTGTGGGTTAGCCAGACGCTCAGAGAAGTTGGCATTGTCACCGTTAGGGTCACCATCATTGGCAGAAGCCTGCGTAGAGAAGACCATACCGGAGCCATTCTCACCGCCGAGGGAGAAAATGTCATGGTAGCAATCCTGTAGTGCATAACCGGTTACTCTGTCAAGAGCAGTTTTGGCAGAACCAAAATCCTGAGCCATCATGTGAAGTCGGCCAAGCATTGCATTGGCTGCACCACTGGTAGCGCGACCTACCTCACCTTGAGTAGCGGGCAGGTTGCTAGCAGCGAACTCGAAGTCAGCAACAATACGAGGGAAAATATCCTCATCGTTCGGCTTACGGAAGTCTACGTCGGTCTCGTCGTAGTAAGGAATGTTTTCCCACATCTTCCAAGCTTCGAAGTGATAGTGACCCCGGAGGAAACGAGCTTCTCCAGTAAGACGAGCGCGGTCACCATCGCTTAGTGACTCATTACCGTTGATGAGACTAATGGTCTCATTAGCACGGCGGATACCATCATACACGGCAACAAACTTACCTTGAATCTCAGGTAAAGATGGGCGCCATTGGAACAGTTCGATCTGCTGCATCGTCGCACCATCCGCAGGTTCAGAACCCTTGTGGGTATCATCAGAAGCAACGGAACCAAATAGCCAGTTAGAACCAGCCATGCCCCAGCCTGACTGTCCCCAGTCAACGGCCCAGCCGTCAACGCGTGAATAGGCAGAGATAAGAGCAGCATCAATACCGGCACGGGCCGTCAGATTGCTCTGAGAAAGTACCCCCTGTGGAGGGGTGTCGAGGAACTCATCCTCGTTACACGTCCAGGCAAGGACGCAGAGCCCCATGAGGGCGGATATTTTAAATAATGATTTCATGTTTGTGATAGTTTATCAAGTTAGAATGAAGCATTTACACCTACCATAAAGATACGAGTGGTAGGGTAATTGCCAAAGTCAACTCCCATGAACAGGTCATCTGCGTCAGAGTTACCCGTACCAAAAGAGGATAGGGCAGGGTCAAGACCAGAGTAGTCGGTGATGGTAAACAGGTTCTGGCCCTGAACGTAAACGCGCAGGTTGCTCAGTACGTCTCCACCGAAATTTCCAGGGAACGTGTAACCAAGCTGAAGCTGTGCAAGGCGAATGTAAGAACCGTCTTCTACGTAGAAAGAAGAAGGACGACGGCTTTCCGTGTCGTTAATGTCAAGAGCGGGCAGGTCCGTGTTAGGGTTCTGCGGCGTCCAGGCATCAGTAACGAGGCGACGGTCTGCATTCGTGTCAAACTGACGGAAGATGGTGAACTGCTTCGTTGAATTGAAGATGTCGTTACCAAAGCTGCCAAAGAAGAAGGCCGTGAAGTCAAATGCCTGGTAGCTAACACCAATATTCAGGCCAGCGGTCAGGTCGGGGTGGGGGTTACCAATGATGGTGATATCAGCATCGTTAATCAAACCGTCAGGAACACCTGTTAATTCTCCTGTCTCAGGATCATAGCTGTCAATGTCTTCCCAGCGGAAACGGCCTGGTGCAGCATTAGGCTGGAAAACAGTAGAAGCATCACCGTCAATGGCATTAGCTGCGTCAATCTCCGCCTGGCTCTGCCAGATTCCGCTATTCTGGAAACCGTAGAAAGAACCGATGGATTCTCCCAGACGGTTAATCTGGATGTTACCAATACGAGTGCCTGGGCCACCACGACCGAAGAATTCAGTCTGCGAACCATCAATAGCCACGATTTCATTCGTGTACTGGCTGATGTTGGCACTGATGTTAAACTTGAAGTCACCCACTTCTGGGCGCCAGTTGATACCAAGGTCAAAACCATTGTTCTCCATAGATCCAACGTTCTGGAACGGTGGAGATGGTGTACCTGCCGTAAGGGGCAGAGCCGGATTGAAGAGAAGGCCGTCTACTGTAGACTGGTAAACATCGAGGTTAACACTCAACTTACCGTCAAGAACGGTGGCGTCAATACCTACGTTGGTAGTCGTCTTTTCTTCCCATCCAGTGTTCGGATCACCCAGTGAACGGGCAGTGAAACCAGTTGAAAGAGAGTTTCCTCCACCAATGGCGTAGAAGGTACTACCCGTACCTCCACCAAAGTTGTTGGCAAAACGGTAGTTACCAATGTTGTCGTTACCCACAACACCGTAACCAACACGAAGCTTAAGGTCCGTCAGGAAGTTCACGTTATCCATGAAAGCTTCGTCAGAAACCCGCCAGCCGAAGCTAGCTGCTGGGAAAATACCGAAACGGTTCTCTGGGCCAAAACGGCTAGAACCATCACGACGAATCGTAGCCGTGAAGAGATACTTGTTGTCTAGTGCGTAAGAAAGCTGACCAAACTGAGAAAGGAGCGCGTACTCGCTACCTCCACTGCTTACGTTCCGGGTTTCCGGATTGGCAATAGAAGAGCTGAGGTAACGGGCGGAAAGATCAGAGATAAAGTACTGACCGAAGCTACCGCTGATTCCACGTCCACGTTCCCGCAGGCTCTCGTAACCTAACAATACACCGACATTGTGGCGCTCGTTAAAGGTCTTAGAGTAGTTCAGGGTGTTCGTCCAAACCCAGTTGTAGTTACGGCTGAGGTTCTCACTGAAGCCATTTACGGTAGTAGGCTCAGAGTTTTCCCAAGTGGGGTTACTCCAGTTAAGCGATCCACCAACGCTGTAGTTAAGGCCTGCCTGCGTCTTGAAGGTAAGTCCATCAATAATTTCCAACTCAGCGAACATGCTACCAATAACGGCATCAAATTCTCCTACATCATCCTTATTGTAAACGGTTTGGCCAACGGGGTTAGAGCCATTTGAAAGACCAGTGGTCTTACCAGAAGCGAACCGCTCACCAGAGATGTCATATACAGGAATGATGGGCTGTGCCTTCACGATCTGCATAAGTGTACCCTGCTCGTTTTGTCCACCGCCAGGTACACCTACAGAGGTTACACGGCTGATGTTCAGGTTCTCACCGATGGTGATTTTACCAAGGTTCCACTTAGAGTTAGCCCGTACGGACATACGCTGGAAGTAAGTATTATCCATCGTACCCTGTTGATCCTGGTAGTTAGCCGAGATGCGGTAAGAGCCAGCATCCGTACCACCAGAGATGGCAAGGGTGTGATCCGTAATCGGAGCAGCGCTCATAGTTTCTTCCCACCAGTTGGTACCTTCAGCATTAGCTTCCATGATCAGGTTGTTCGGGTAGCTGTAAGCATCGCGGTTAACGGAGCCATCAGCATTCCGACAGTCAGGACATACATAAGTGTACTGCGGGATTACCGGCTCACCGGACTGACCATAAATAGTAGCTTCACCAGGAAGCTGTCCCTGATTGGTGTAGCTATCATAGAAAAGATTAGCGTACTCCAGCGGATCCTGAATCAGGATGTCATCCCAGCCGCGCTCGTGGCCCTGAATACCGTAGTAGGCATCGTAGGTGATCTTTGGCTTACCAGACTTACCCGTCTTAGTGGTGATGATGATTACACCGTTAAGGGCACGCGTACCGTAGATAGAGGCAGCAGAAGCGTCCTTCAGGATCTGAACGGACTCAATATCATTAGGGTTAATATTATTGAGGAAGTTGTTGACCTGAGGTACACCGTCAACAATCGTCAGTGGATCGTTAGAGGTGAAAGAAGAAATACCGCGAATACGAACGTTTGTTCCGTCACCAGCGGCGCCAGAAGTAGACGTTTGTACACCCGAAGCACGACCAGCCAACTGCTGATTGACCGAAGTCGCAGCGATGGAAGTCAGCTCGTCTGTATTAAGGACTGCAACAGCACCGGTGATGTCACCTTTACGCTGTTGGCTGTAGCCCGTTACAACTACCTGATCAAGAATCGCTACATCGGGCTCAACGCTGATGTCGATCTTGGTCTGGTTCCCTACGGTGATCCGTTGGGTAGAGTAACCGGTAAAGGAAACAATGAGTACGTCGTCGGGACCAGCCTGGATGGAGTAAGAACCATCAAGGTCAGTAACGGTACCAGTGGTGGTACCATCAACGAGAATTGTCGCACCGACAAGACCAATACCGGTCTCATCATAAACCGTACCAGATACGGTTTGGGCGGCGACCCAACCGGTGCACAGCAGCAGGAGCATTGTCACAAAAAGTGACCGTCCTGATTTAGTGCTCCCTGAATTGGGCAGATAGTGTTGAAACACTTTCATAGATGAATAAATTGTATGATTGAATGTTGTGAAGTGGTACCAGTGAATGTTGCTTGCGCAGCAGATGCAGTACCCTGAGTTGAAAAGTTAAATAATTAGGTGACAGTATGGAGGATTGAACCAATACCAAAGCATTGCTGCCCGATACAGGTTACATTCTTAATAGCCTTTATTGAGTTTGCTGCCCCAAAAACGGGGGGGCAATTTGTGTTTCGCTTGATCGATTTAGACTTTAAAGTTCTGAACTGGTGAATGTTACGCTAATCTTACTCTACTTAGAGTACCATTCCTATCCGCCAAATGTGCAACACTAATCGGAAGGAACCAAACAAAACGGAAGATAATTTTTCCGTTACTCCGATAACGAAACGGGATTTGGAAGCGCTGCGTGATCGACAATTTTTTCTTCCCAATCGATTGCAAGCGATCCGATCTGCACTTCCGCAATGCTATCTTTTAACATTCAGTCTGAAATTGGAAGAATTTTCAGTTATAATTTTATCAGCTGCTTGTTGGCTGCGCTGTTATAACATGCTTCCAGTACCTCCAGACTTTTCAGATAATCTTCGCCATTAGTCTCAAAGGGGGTGTCTGATCCAAATGCTTGCAAAAAATGTCGCTGAATGGCATAAACACAGTCGCCGGCAAATCCCCGCCGTTCATGCTGATACTCAATTTTTTGTTCCTGTTTACCTAATTGCTGTAACGTCAGCGTCCCGTCCAGAGAAAGCCGGAGTGTGCCATTACTTCCTTCAATCACAGTAGTGCCGAAGGTGTACCGGGGGTCAGGGTGATTCGCTTCGTTATACCTGTTGCCGTCAATTATTCCCTGCGCGCCAGAGGCAAAGTCTAACAAAACAATGGCCGCATCTTCACCAGCAATGACTGGATTTAGCGTTCTCATTTTGGCAAAGACGGTGGTTACTTCGCCACCAAGACAGCGCAAAACATCAATGAAATGAATACCTGTTTCAAACATCAACAGCCGGGGCATCGTCCTGAAGTAGGGCTGACGACCGAGATAGGCATCAGGGCCATACCCATCTCCAGTTCGCATGGTTTGAGTAATGGTATGCAGCCTGTCCCCGATTATCCCCTCGGATATAAGTTCCTTCATTTTACGATGCCAGGGTTGAAAACGGAAGTTCTCGTGTACCATAAACCGTTTTTGGGCGCGAACGCAGGTGCGATGAATGGCTTCCGACTCCGCTAGGGTTGGTGCTAAAGGCTTTTGGCAAATAATGTGTTTGCCGTGTTGGGTCATGAGCGTAACCAGAGCAAGGTGGGTCTCCGGCGGGGTGATGATGTCGGCTACCGTAAAGTCAACTTCCCGGCACATTGCTTCGGGGTCCGTGAATATCCGCTCTACGCCAAACTCATCCGCCAGGGCACGAGCCTTGGCTTCGTCCTGATCACAGATCGCAACGAGCTTTGCACCCGGAAGCCGTACCCAGGCGTCAACGTGGTAACGGGCGAAGTAGCCGGCCCCGATGCAGGCGATTTTGGTTCGTTGGTCCATTGGTATTTTGGTTCGTTAGTCTTTTGGGCTACCGCAAGGTGGGAGCACGCCGCTTTGCGGCTGGGCTTATTTGGTCTGTTAGTCTTTTGGTTCTTTGGGCTGCCGCATTTTGGAGGTGGTGAGGTGTGAAAGATGGAGCTGTTTTTTTAAGTTGACTTTTTGCTCGTGCCGTACTCAGATGGCACCTGCCTCGTCTACCGCGCGCGGCAGCCCAAAATACCAACGAACCAACAGCCCAAAACACTAATACGCCAACCCTTCCTCCGCCTTCACCCGTAGCCAGAGAAAGATCGCCAGCACGTTCAGAGCTGCCGCTACGTAAAAGAAAGCCTCTGCTCCTCCGAGCCAGGCGGTCAAATAGGGGAAAGCAAGCGCCGTCAGAAAAGAGCCGATGTTGCCGGCCATATTCATGGTTCCACTCACGGCACCTGCGCTCCGTCGCCCAATGTCCAC
>CALIGP010000232.1 GCA_938021455.1 uncultured Lewinella sp.
GCGTTAAAGCTATACAAAAGTTGGAAGTAGTTTACCCCCTCTTTAAACGAGAATTTACAGACAAGTTGAAAAACTTAGTCTCTCCTGAAAAGCCCCTTCTTGAGTCACAAACCTATTTCACTAAACGTAAACTTTTATTTAAAGAACCTCCCCTTAGTTAACCATGACACACTAAACGCCCATAGCGCAAGAGATTCCAACCAAAAAACAGGTTTCATTTTCGCGATTGTGGGGTAATTGATTTGATCTATCACCATCATCCATATAAAAATAGCCACGATAGCCACTATTATTAAGTAGCCACTAATTCGATAAACTCTATTTTCAATGATTTTCCGCTTGGTTAACTCCTTGTCAGATCGAGTAAAGAGGAAAAGTGAAAATATAACAAACGATACAAATAGTAGAGCTGCTGATATAAAATGTATCTTACTAATTAGTGAATCTCCTACCGTTTCGTTTATGCAGTCAACTGCAGTAATGCTAGTTGGAAAAAAGGCAACTCCCAACGCTAAAATCGAAGCAGCATTCGCTAGCCACTCGTCAAACAGGCTATAGCCTTTATAGACCATAAAACTTATGGAAAGGGCACACAGAGCGCCGACAAAAACATTTCTAGCTCCTGTATAATAATAGGCACTAATAGAATCTTGAACTAAGCTACATCCTCCTGTAATCACAGAGGCAACAATCAAAATTGGAGGTAAAAGAAGGCCAATTGCGCCCATTACACTAATTAGTTTCTTCCCTGAAATAACCATTGGCTTATCAGTAGACTGAGACAATCCCGGCATTTTCATTTTGACAAATTTGAATGACAACTTCAAAAAGCTAATATTACTAGTAATATTGGTAGCCCTTGCAATTTACGCCCACACTCACCATAAAGCAATACGCTTCAAAGCGTAAAACGTAATTCAACTTGTATAAGGCCCACTGTCATTGCTTTTAGGGATGTTGAACATCTACTCCTGACTACTCATTTTAAGCGCCAGGGCTAAGCAAATTGAAATAAGTGTCAAACCAAATATCCCTCCATAAAATTGAAATACTTGGTCGTATTCATACCCTACATAGATAACACAAAGTTGATAGATCACCATTGCTAAAATTGCTACAATGGGAAGAGTGCTATTTTTCGGAATGCTTCTCAAGAGGGCGATATTTAACAACCCAATTACCATGAACGATGCGCCCATCATAAAGCTCACAATTCCCCATGTATTCCAAAGCGCCTGTTCTTGCCCCAAAATGACTACCTCCTTTCGGAGGTACTCCCTTATTTCGGGTTTAACCAAGTCAGCAAAATGGGTGATTGTGTGCAATAATCCAATAAATACCGGAAACACTGCTCCAACTATCAGATAAAGTACTCTTGCCATTTTACTCATGTCTCTGGTTTCTGATTAAAGATACAATCTTTACATCTCCTTGTAGAGAGTATACGATAATGTTTCCAAACATTACCTTCACCACATGATCCGCCAACTCCCCACCCTACTCTTCCTCCTGTTAGCGACCACCCTCTCCGCCCAGCAGCCCAGCGTGTTCGACGATGACCCGATGCAGCACCTACCGCTGGGTATGGAATACAGTAAGTACGTCATCCGCGAACCGACGGGGCTACCGCAGGTCAAGCAGCGGGTGGAACCGCTGCATTGGTGGACGAATATGGCAGATCCTCGGCTGGAAGTATTGATCTATGACCGGAAGGTGGCGGAGTTCACGGAGGTCAGCGTAGAATATCCGGGCGTGAGCGTGGAGTATGTCCGTAGGCTAGAGAACCCGAACTATCTGTTCGTAGGGCTGCACATTGCACCGGGGACATCCCCTGGCTCTTTTCAACTTACCCTTGCATCCCGCGTCCGCGCCCTTAGTGATCAAACAGTCAGGGAGTCAAATAGTCAAGTAGTAGCGGCGACTAAAATGGTGGACTATGAGCTGAAGCCACATCCCCGAAGTGGGTGGGCCGGAAGAGAGGCACTATCGGCTAAAGACCTGATCTATTTGATCATGCCGGACCGCTTCGCCAATGGCGACATCACCAATGACAAAGTCTACGGCACGAACGACACCCTCATCAATCGAGAAAAGTTTCTCTTTCGACACGGTGGCGACCTGCAGGGCATCATTGATAAGCTCGATTATCTGGAAGAGCTTGGTGTCACGGCTTTATGGCTTAATCCTGTGCTGGAAAACGATCAGCCCTACGCCAGCTATCATGGTTATGCGGTAAGCGACCACTACCGAATTGATCGGCGCTTTGGTAGTAATGAAAAGTACCGGGAGCTCGTCAAGGAAGCACATCAACGCGGCATAAAAGTAGTGATGGACGTCATTTTTAACCATGTTGGTGATCAGCACTGGCAAATTAAAGACCTGCCAAGTAAAGACTGGATTCATCAGTGGCCAGAATATACGAAAACAACCTACCGCGCGCCCACCATTTTTGACCCCAACGGCAGCGAATATGACCGCAAACGGATGACCGATGGTTGGTTTGACCGACACATGCCCGACCTTAATCAGCAAAATCCGCACCTGGCGAAGTACCTGATCCAGAATAGCATCTGGTGGACGCTCTACAGCGGGCAGGATGCTTTTCGTATCGACACCTATGCCTATCCGGATACCAAGTTTATGGCGGAGTGGAATCGTCGCCTGCAGGAAGAAGTGCCTCATCTTGGCATTTTCGGCGAAACTTGGGTACACGGTCCCGGTGTTCAAGCCTGGTTCGTTGGCGGCGAACAACTACGACAGGAGACGAACACCCACTTGCCAGGAGTCACAGATTTTCAGACATACTACGCACTCAACGAAGCCCTAAGTAAGGACCCGGGCTGGACGGAAGGCGTTAACCGGCTCTACTACACCATTGCACAAGACTACCTCTACCCCACCCCACAGCGCAATGTTACCTTCCTGGACAATCACGATATCTCCCGGGTTTTCACCTCCGTTGGAGGAGATATGGTCAAGATGAAATCAGCGCTTGCTCTGCTACTGACCATTCGCGGTATTCCAATGCTTTACTACGGAACGGAACTGGGCTTCACGGGCGCCGGAGGCGCCTTCGGCGAAGCAGGAAGAGTAGATTTCCCTGGCGGCTTCACCGGAGATGAGCGCAATCTATTCGACGAAAAAGATCGCACAGCCACCGAGCAGGAGTTGCATAGTTTCGTGAAGCGATTGGCCAACTTCAGAAAGTCCAGTCAGGCCCTGACGAGCGGTAAAACCATTCAGTATGTTCCACAGGATGGCGTGTACACCTTCTTTCGCCAGCAAGGTAATGAGTTGGTGATGGTCATCTTTAATGGCAATACTGAAGCCCGGAAGATGACCGACCTAGAACCTTTTCAGCAGCAAATTGGTGGAATAACCAAAGGCTTTGATCTTACGCACAATGCGGAAGTTTCCTTGAAGGGACTGAAACTGGAGGGTAAGGAAACTCGGGTGATTAGTCTGGTTGTTCGGTAGTGCTACTGCACCTTAAAGTCATAAGTAATCTTACCACACTGCCGTTGCGGAGCCGTGGGGTCAGCTTTAAACTTCCAGGCACGGGCGTTCTTGATGGCGGCGGCTACTAGATTAGGATCAGCCGTGCTACTGCCAGACTGGGTGTACTTAGCTTCAGAGATTTGACCATCAGGCCCCACACAGACGGATACAACGACTCGGCCAGACACTTGAGAGTTCTCTCTAACCGGTGGGCTTTTGAGTACGCCTCGGCCGCCTAAGCCGCCAGAAACGCGGCCATCTCCCGTGGAGATACCGGTCAGTCGGTCGGCGTTCGGGTCGCCATTGGGATCGCCCTGATTACCGGGTTTCCCAGTATTGCCGTTACCTCCTCCGGAGCCAAAGAGGCCTCCGATTTGGTCCCGGGTAGCATTGGCTTCAGCCTGACGAGCGGCTTCAGCGGCTTCTGCACGACGCTGGGCTTCAGCGGCTTCCGCTGCTCTGCGGCGATTTTCGGCTTCTACGGCCTCCTGGCGACGGCGCTCAGCGGCATCGGCTTCTTGCTGCTGGCGTCTTTCGGCGTCTGCCTCGCGTTGGCGCTGAGCTTCAGCTTCCCGGCGGCGGGCTTCTTCCTGGGCCTTCTGCTTACGAAGAGCGATCTCAGCGGGCGTTTCTTGTTGTACCACTTCACGCTGTTGCTCCACTGGCTTAGTGGGCGCAGCAGGAGGTGGTGGTGGCGGGGTAGCTTCCTGTGGAGGAGGAGGCGCGGGCGCAGGTTCAGGGATAGGCTCGGAGACAGCAGGGGCACTAGGCCCCGCATTTTCACTTCCTTCCCCCGTATCAATAAAGCCAAGGTTCACGAGTATACCTGGTTGCCCGGGAGGAGGATTCAAGTGGTAAAACACCGGAATGACCAACAAGAGGATAAACAGAATGAAACCAATGCCGGCAGCTACTTTGCCCCGGCGGTCTCCTCTGATCTCTGCATCTGTTAGTTGAATATCCATGTTATTCTTTCTTTGTTCTGGGTGGTAGATGTAAAACTACGTAAGATTACATAATAGTATGTGATACAAGTTGCAAGTTGTGCAGGTTGCAACCTGCAACAAAAAAACAACCCCGCCTCCAAGCCTGGAGACGGGGTTGTTGCGCATAACCGTCTTTGTGGGGCGATTTGCTCGAAGAGGATTAGCGGCGAATAACGACTCGTTCGGTATTCACTTCTTCTTCGGTCTGCACACTCAGCAGGTAGACACCGGTTGGCAGGTGGCTGATATCAAGCGTGGTGGTTTCAACATTACCGATGGTGCGGTTCAGGAGAAGCTTGCCATCAATGCTGAAGAGACTTACTTCTTCAATCAACTCGTCAGCCGTCACCTGCAGGTAATCGCTGGCGGGGTTAGGGGTGATCTTGAACTCGAAATCACCTTCCTCGGGACCATCGAAGCGGACTGGTCCACCGACGCGCTCGATCGTAGAGATGGTACCAGTATTAAGCGTAGAGGTGCTGGCACTGGTAATCACTACTTCGTCAATGTAAATCTGGTCGGCGTTAGCACTCGCATCACACTGGAAGCGGAACTGAGCACCGTTCACCAGGTTGTAGTTAGCAGAGCTTAGGGTGACTTCAGCAGAGTAGAAAGAACCGTTGTTGAAGCTGCTTCCACTGGCATAAGTAGCAACAGTCTGCCAGCCAGAGCCACTATTGTAGCGCAACCAGAAGTCTTCTCCGTTTTCCATACTATTGGGGTAGAAGTAGAAGCTAACGGTTACGGATGCTGCTCCGGAAAGATCGAGCGAAGGCGAGGTCATGGAAGAGGCTGTACCACTATTATCACGAAGCCGGACGGAATATTCACCTTCCCAGCTACGAGTCGTAGTCCTTACCCGTGCACAGTCACCGCCACCATCAGCCCAGCCCTGAAGGCCAGTCTCAAAGTAGTAAGCTTCACTGATTCCACCACCACCGCCGGTACATCCGGTGGTTGTTCCGCTTGTACTTCCGGTACCAGACTCATTGCCTGCTGCATCAACGGCGCTTACTGCGAAGTTGTAGGACGTACAAGCCGTCAGTCCAGTAATACCCGTGGAGGTCCCTGTAACCGTTCCGGCCAGGCTACCATCGATGTATACGTTGTAACCCGTTACGCCTACGTTATCACTGGAAGCATTCCAGCTCAGGTCGAGCGTAGTTTCAGCTTCATTGCTAACGGACAGACCCGTTGGCGTAGTAGGTGCTTGAGTATCTGCTCC
>CALIGP010000233.1 GCA_938021455.1 uncultured Lewinella sp.
AAACCAGCTGGCGAAATACGTCATGATAGAAGCCTTAAAGGCCCGTTTCTGGCCCTACCGGATGTACTTCAAGTATAAAGAAGCGATGGCTAAGCTGTCGGGCGGTGCCAGTTTTGGTGTCATGATTGGTTTGTGGTTTGGCGTCAACTGGCTCAACCGGCTGGGGAGCAATAACCCGGATTTAGCCCCCTTCACAACGCCGGTCGTTTACTTCATGGTGGCACTCTTCCTACTGACCTGGATCATTGATCCGATCATGAACTTCTATCTGCTTACCAATCCCTACGGCCGGTTTTTGCTGGACGACGATGACAAGCTGATGGCCAAGCTCGTAGGTGGCTCTCTTGGGCTTTCCCTCCTCTCTTTTGCTGCCTGGTTCGGCTTGGGCGCTGACACCTTCCAGGCACTAGCTATCGCTTTTTTGGTGTTAACCATACCTCTCGGCAGTTTCCTCCGGCCTATCCGTAAAAACCAGCGAACTATCCTCACCGTTTACACCCTCGCCCTCGTGGTGGTTGGCATTGGCGGCATCCTCCTGGATCAAGGTTTTATGGTTAGCGTCGCGCTTTTCGGCCTGCTGGCTTACCAGTTCATCATCAATGGAATGATGGCGCGGGAAGGGGGACGAACTTTCGGGGAGTAGAGGTGTTGGGCGACGGAGCGCAGGTGCAATGAACGCCCGGCGAACGCTGCTTCCAGCAGCGACCGGCCAAAGCGTACTCCGTACGCGCTACCCATTTATATTTAAAGCGCGTACGGAGTACGCTTCGGCCGGTCGCGCGCGGAGCGGCGCGTACGCCAGACCAACCTTTCCCCGCCAGAACCGTTCCCTTCTCGTTACTCCACGGAATCAATTATCCCCATGCGTATTTCTTTTCTTTCTCTGCTTTTAGTCCTCTTCTGTATAAGCTGTAGCCCAAAGACGGCGAGCGTTGCTAAGACGGCAGAAAAAGCTCCCCCGCAGACTTCCACTGCACCTGCGGCCGCGCCAGCAACTACATCAGTCGTTACAGCACCTATTCAAGCGGGCCTCGCCCCTGGAGTCAACGACACGTCCCTGCTTTGGAAGATCAGCACACCTGGCCTGGCCCAGCCCAGCTACCTCTTTGGCACCATTCACATCATTCCGGAGAAAGATTATTTCCTCCCCAACCGGGTAGTGGCCGCCATCAATGACAGCGAAGAATTGATCTTCGAAATTGATCCGCGCGACATGCAGAACCCCGCAAAACTGATGGGTCTGATGACTAAGATTAATATGCGCGGAGATACCAGTCTGGAAGATTTACTGTCGGCAGAAGAATACGCCGAAGTGGAAGCCTACTTCACTGAATCAGGTCTCCCTTTCTTCATCTTCAAGAAAATGAAACCTCTCTTTCTTTCCGCTATGGTCGGTCAGGACATGGGTGCCATGGCCGAAGGTGGCGGCATGGAGGGCGGTGGTATGAAAAGCTACGAACTGGAACTCACTAAGCTAGCCGAAGCCGGAAGTAAAGAAATCGGCGGTCTAGAAACGATGGAATTCCAACTAAGTCTATTTGACTCCATCCCTTACGGTGCACAGGCCACTATGCTCTACCAGGCCATTCAATCCGAATCCGCAGGCGAAAAGGGAGATGCGCCCAACGAAATGGATAAACTCGTCTCTCTCTATCGCCGCCAGGCCGTAGCTGAAATGGCCAGTACCATCTCTGACGAGAGTGCGGGCGTCGCCCGCTTTGAAGAGCTTCTGCTGACCAAGCGAAACGAAAACTGGGTACCGCAGATCCGCGACAACATCAACGCCGCCGATGCCGGCGGCAAATTCTACGCCGTCGGTGCCGGCCACCTCGGCGGAGCCCGGGGCGTGATTGCGCTGCTTCGGGGAGCGGGCATTACGGTGGAGCCGGTTTATTGATCAGGTTGCAGGGTGCAGGGTGCAGGTTGCAGGTTGCTGGTTGTAACCTGTACCTTGCAACCTGCAACTTGACCCCATGAACTTATCCGTAATCAAAATTGGCGGTAACATCATCAACGACCCCGTCGCACTCCACGAAGCGCTCGATTACTTTGCCAGTCTGACGGAGCCCGCGATCCTGGTGCACGGAGGCGGGCGCAAAGCCAGTCAGGTTATCACGGAAATGGGCCGGGAGCCCGTGATGATCGACGGGCGGCGCATAACCGATGCGGCGACGCTGGAGATCGTCACGATGGTCTACGCGGGCTTATTGAACAAGAATGTGGTGGCCCAGCTACAACTTCGTGGCACCAATGCTATTGGTCTTAGCGGGGCGGATGCCAACGCTGTCCTGGCCGATAAGCGGCCAGTCAAAGACATTGACTATGGCTTTGCGGGCGACGTAAAGGCCGTCAACGCTCCCCTACTCGATGGCTTACTCCGCCTCGGATTGAGGCCGGTACTATGCCCCATCACCCATGACAAAAAAGGCCAATTACTAAACACCAATGCAGACACCATCGCCAATGAAACTGCCACAGCAATGGCTGCTCACGGATACGAGGTTTCCCTGCAATATTGCTTTGAGTTTCCCGGCGTAATGCGGGACAT
>CALIGP010000234.1 GCA_938021455.1 uncultured Lewinella sp.
AGTTGCTATTGGCCGCTGATTGGTTTGGGGCGGTGTTGAGTAAAATCGTTACGCCAACGGATGATTTACTTAGCTACATAACTGAGCAAATGAACAACGGTTTTGTAATAAAAGAGAACGTTGTTAAAATTTTGAATAAAGCGGATTTTAATATTGTTGATATCGAAATTGATAAAGTCAAGGTCGACCAAAACACCACTATACGTAATATTTCCGCACACTCTGGGGGAGTAATAAATGAGGATCTCAAAAAACTATTGTTAGCCGGTAAGTTGGTTACACTAAACTTAGGGTTCAAGCACTTAATCCAGAATTCTGGCGGAGAAAAGGCGGTAACCTTACCCTACGAGCAGCAATCTTTAGGTACCCAGCGCTTCTACCAGTTTGCTGGGGTACTGGATATACTGATGCGACACCCTAAAGTGGCTGTATTCGACGAAATCGAATCCTCCCTCCATCCCGAACTGCTGAAATATTTTATTCTTCTTTTCCTGCGCAATACGAAGCAATCTCAACTACTCTTCACCACTCACCAACGTGATTTTTTACAGGAAAATGAGATGCTTCGGCAGGACGTGATTCACTTCACCGAGAAAGGAGATGATGGGAGTACAGACCTGTATTCGATGATCGACTTCGACTCTTCCGTCATCCGGAAAGGAAGTTCTCTTTACAATACCTACAAAAGCGGTAAACTCGGAGCCACACCGGAGCTGGAGGATGCTTATATCCCAATGGACTAATGGCGAAAAGAAACAGAAAGTCCCGTGGTTCAGGCAATAAAACCGTCTCTATAATCGTCGACGGTGAAACGGAACAGTGGTACGCTGAATCCATGAAGCAGACCGAGCGTTTGCGTGGGTTGAAGATCAAACCTGATCTGCCCAAAAAGAAGACCTTGCCGCAACTCTACGCCTACGTCGAGGAGCAAGCAGTAATATTTGACTTGGTCATATGGATTATTGACATGGATGTTCCAATAGCTGAAGCTAAACGGGTAGGCAAGTTACCGGAAGTGATGGTGGAATTTGAGCGGCAGCGCAGCAAACTGGAAGCTGATGGCGTGACCGTCATCGTGAACTCTCCAAGCCTGGAGCGATGGATTTTACTACATTTCGAGGATAGCCAAAAGCATTACCCCGCCCAGAAGCCGGTTATTGATCGTATTCGAAAACACTACTTAAGCATCTACGAAAAGAAAGAAAAGTATTTTAAGCGTAAGGATGGATCACTGTATCAGGACCTGAAACCCCATTTGCCGGACGCCATTGCTCGTAGTAGGGCAATGAGCCCTTTTAACCCTAAGGATCCGGAACGGGCTGCATGTGAAATGTGGAAGTTGTTTGAAGTACTGAAGGTACTTTAGTTCAGATCAAGGGGATTCCGGCCCCCACTGGGCCCGCCGAAAGGTTTCCTTCTACGAGCCATTATTCCGTAACGATCGATCTGTCCCACCTTGCTTTCCAACATTTTATTGCACCCGCGGCCGCGCCCACCTATCCCCTAAAAAAGCGATCAGCCTTCAACATCCCGCCCATATGGCCGGAATGCAAAGACTGATCGCAAAATGATCATGCAAAAACTTCTTTAGGAGTGAACTCCCCTGGCTACTGACGGATGATCTTATCCGTCTGCAAGAGCTCTCCATCTCCGCCAATCCAGCGGAGGATGTAAGTACCCTTGGGTAGTGGCTGGCTAATGTCGAATTGATCTCCAGCCTGCAGGTTCGTCCGTTGGTATACCGTCCGGCCGAGTAAATCGCTGATGGCAATCTGCGTCACTTCGGTAGAGCCCGTAGCGGGTACGAGCACGGTGAGTGCGTCCTGGGAAGGGTTGGGCCAGAAGGACAGGTGGCCGTCCTCCATTCCGGCATCAGCATTGACGCCTCCGACGAGATCGTTGGCCAGGTCTACATTCACATCATCCGGAGCGGCTGCCCGGTTGGAGGAGCCTACGGTCGTGAAGATCCAGTGCACATTCTGGCTGGTGGTGTTGTCATAAATATTGACGTTTCGTCCATTGGTGCCACCGTTGCCACCATTGATGTTGTAGGCCGTCGCATTGCGCTTATAGAGGCGATGGGCACCACCGCCGACACTGACTTTTTTCCACTGCTGGTTCTGGTTAGTGCTGCTACAAGACCATAGCTTCAGGTTTTGGTTGCGGGCCCCACCGTTGCCGCCGTCGAGACAGTAATTAGTGCCTTCTTTCTGGTAAGAGAAGAAGTTGTTTCCGCGAGGAATTTCAATCCATCGCTGGTTCGCGTTGTTGACGTTGTAGCCCCAGAGGTGAACGTTCTGGTTATTCGCACCACCGCCTTTTCCGTCAATGGCGTAGCCCGTGGCATTACGCTTGCGCATGGTTACGACATTGTAATTGCCGCTGCTGCCGCCAGAGGTCGTGAAGTTCGGGCCGTTGGTATAGTTGGAGTCGTTGCCGCCGCCACACTTACTGCGAACCTGCCACTGATACTGCGTATTAGAAGACAGTCCGGAGATGTTCCACTGGCTGGTGCCCCGAATGCTTCCGGAAGTCGTCCAGCTAGAGGTACCTACTTTACGGTAGCGACATTTGTAGTGGTCGATGTTGGCTACGGCGTTCCAGTCAAGGATAGCGCTGTTGCTGGAAATGCTCCTCACCCGGCGATTACTTGGTACGGATGGCGTACAGCTCGTACTGTTGTCGCTGCCGAGAATCAAACGGCTGAAGCGAACTTCGGCGTAGGCACTGGGCGATTCATTCTGGCCCGTACCATTCTTCTCTTTCCAGATCGAAGACTGGGTGTAGCACCCCGCCTTGAAGTAGCCGGTATTGTAAGGAACAGCATAATCGTAAGAATACTGCCCACGGCTTCCGCTAACGCTGGTGTTGTTGAGCGTCACGTAGACCCGTTTGTTATCAACAAATAAGCGGGCCTCGATCGTTTGGCCGAGCGAATAATCCATGATGTCGTTAATGGTATTATTCTCGTTCCATACCAGGTGAAGGCGCTGGCTGCTTCCTTCGCGATAATCAAGTCTGAGCGCTTCGTCAGCACTTTCGGAGCCTTCCCGGCCTTTTATCTGGAGTACGCAGACTTCCTTCTTTACATTAGGCAGGTGCATAATCCGGAAGGTGGCGTTCAACTCCTGTGCGTCGTTAAAATTCCAGTAGTTGTCTCCGCCATTGGGGGTTTCCCGTAGCTCGGTCCTGGGGTAAGAATTTTGGCTGGTAAGTGCGCCAGCAACGTGGCACTTAAACACTACTTCGCTACCTGAGGAGTAGAAATACTGCCGAAGGTTATTACCCGAACTATTGGGGGCTGTCCAGTTCACGAGGTTGTCCCGTTCGTAGGCTTTAATGAGTGGCGAGTTCCGGTTACTGTAGGAGACGCCTTCATAATCGTCCCCGTCATCATCGAGGGGGAAGGTGAGTTTGAACTTGCTAAGATCAGGAAGGATGGAAGAGGGCGCTTGTGCAAAAGCGGTGGTAGCGGGAAAGAGGAGGAAAGCGATGAGCAGGAGTAAAAATGACTGACTGCGCATAGCGGTCCCGTTCGCGCTGTTCCCAGCGCGGGTCGGTAAGGTGAAAAAATTCATAATTGGTTTGGTTTGTATGATTGACTTATGCCTCCATACCAGGAGTGCGCATTCCTGATGACGGAGACGAAGGGTGTACAATAATGCTGTTATCAACAGCGGAAAAATCGGCCGATAAATTATTGGTTAACCATGGATTGGTCAACCAATAATGACAATATAGAACTATGTTTTGTGAAATGCCTTGTTTTTTTGTGATTATTTTGATTTTTCTTTGAATTTAGGTGATTACAGTGGGGGAGTAGTAATGGTGTTGACTTGTCTGGCGCGGCCGCAGGTGCAGAGGAGAGTTAGAAAGGCAGTGTTGTGGAGCACGCAATAGCTGCTCTCTCCAAACATTTTCCATGCGGTTGCTACTGTTTGACTGCTCTGCTTTTTGCCCCTAACTCTGCACCCGCGTCCGCGCCAAAATGGCCGTCTATTCGACCACTTCTTTTCCGGAAAGCGAAATGGTTTCCAATTATTGGAACAGTTGGCGTATTTGTTTATGTGTATTTATTTGTTAAATAAGAGGTTGTGTTTTTTGCCCGATTCTTGCCATCTCTTATGGCATAATCGTAACGTAAATGAACACTTTATCAATAAGCAATGAGCGGGAAGCCACGACGAAGACGGAGCGTGGCCTTTACATCCCTGACGTAAACGGGAACCCACGCTGGGTCTGGCCTGCCGCCAGTAACCGGCCAACCTTCCTCGCTTTCTTTCAGGCCATTACTTGGAAGCAGTGGGTTTATGTAGCCGTCATCCGGCTCGTTTTTATGCTTCGTTTGCAGCGAATCGTATTTGCCTCCATACCGCTTGGAGAAGACTACGTGATGGAGGGTGAGAATTGGGCTGTCTTCACCGGAACGCCTGGCCCTAACCGCAAGCGGGTGATCATAAACGAGGAGGGAGCCATAACCAAAGTTGCCGTTGAAGATAAGGTTATTGTCAATCTGCAGAATGAGGCTTTTTTTCTAAGGAACTTACGGGCTCACACGCCACGGTTTTCCTTCCGGGTGCCAAAGCTCGTTGAATATGTGGACGGGGAGCTGACCATGGAAAATATTGCTAACCGAGGCACTTGGAGTCGATTCACGGATCAACACGCCACGGCGCTCTGGCAGTTGCGCCGGGTAAAGGCTATGGAGGGGACCGTCGGCGATTGGTTGGAATGGGGAGGGATTCATGATAAGATCAACCGACTGAAGAATTATCCCCACGCAGAGATTTCGGTAGGCCTCCTGAATACGCTGCTGCAAATGGTGGCACTCGAAGACCTGGAGCAGCCCCTTCGCTACGGATTGGCCCACGGAGATTTTACTCCCTGGAATACCCTGCGTACGAAAAATAATCAGCTGGCGATCATCGACTGGGAACTAGGGCAAACGGAAATGCCCCTGGGCTTTGACTTCTTCCACTTTCACCTCCAGAACGGGATTATGGTAGAGCGGAAAAGCTGGGAGCAGATCTATCGCGGAATGCAGGAGGTACTGACGGCGGAGACCCGAACGGCCCTATTTGGCAGTGCGGAAGTGGACCTTGATCGTTACCTGCGTCTCTACCTGATTTATCATGTCTCCTACTACCTGTCGCTGTACCAGCAACAGCAAGAATGGCACCAACAGATTTACTGGCAACTGGACGTATGGTCGGATGGGATGACTTCTCTGGTTGATCCGCAAGATCAGCGTAAAGCTCTCCTCTCCCGCCTCTTTGATGGCTTGAAGAACCGCGACTACGCGGTCCTGAAAATGGAGAACGAAGACCCAATGGCTTTGCCCCTTGATAGTGATCTGGATATTTTGATTGGTAAGGAAGACGCCCCGCTGATCGTTGACTTACTGGAGCGGTACCCGCTCCTGGCCCGGGCGAAGGTGGTCCGGAAGTCCTTCATGACTTCCCTGTTACTCATCCTGAATGACGGGCAGATCCTTAGCGTTGACCTGATCTGGACGATCAAAAGGAAAGCGACCGTTTTCATGGATGCTGGCAGAATGATTCAACGGGCGAACAAAAATCGCTACGGCGTTCGAGTCGTATCTGCGCAAGATACCCGCCGTTACGTGGAGCTGTTTTACGGCCTGAATGGGGCGGCGGTGCCCGCTAAATTTGGTCATCTAGAGACTTTCCCGGGACGTGTAACCGCGCTACCCGAAAACAAAGGACTACAGGGCCTGGGCAATAGGACCGCTTACTTGCTGGATACGCTTCGGACGATGTTTTCCAACCGGGGCTTTGTACTCACCTTCTCCGGTGTGGATGGTGCAGGGAAGAGTACGATCATTGAGCGGGTGGTGACGATGCTAGATAAGGAGTTTCGCCGGCCGGTAAAAGTGCTGCGGCACCGACCGTCCGTTTTGCCCATCCTGAGTGCCTGGCGCTATGGGAAAAAGGGAGCGGAAGAAAAGTCAATGGCCAGTCTGCCCCGAACGGGGAGTAACAACAGCCTGCTGTCTTCCCTGGTCAGGTTTAGCTACTACTACGTTGACTATCTGCTCGGGCAGTGGTACGTCCACTTCCGGTACGTGCTACGGGGCTACGTGGTGGTGTATGACCGCTACTACTATGACTTCATGATTGATCCGCGTAGGACCAACCTCGAGCTGCCGGCCTGGATTACGGCAGCGGGCTTCTGGCTACTCAAAAAGCCGGCCCTCAATTTCTTCCTTTACGCAGACCCGGATACTATTCTGGCCCGGAAGCAGGAGCTGGATCGGGATACGATTGTCTCCCTCACCGGGCAGTATCATGACCTTTTTGAAGGCTACGAAAAAAGCAATACTTCCGGGCATTATGTCAACCTGGAGAACGTCGTACTGGAAGATACTCTTACGGTGATTCGTACTTCGCTCCTCAACCAAAATGTCTAAGATGAAAGCGCTTATTAACCGACTTATTCGCTTAAGGAATCCAAATTTCACCTTCTCAGAGGAGGTAGACAGCAGAATGGTATTCTCCTTTTTATGCCGTACGGGTTTTGCTATGCTCAGAGGGCTACGGGTATTCCTGCTGGGGAAACGCCCCAGGGGCTTACTGCTGGGAAAAGGAGTTTCCTTTTTGTACAGCCATAAGATCACCTTTGGGCGTTTTGTTAAGCTGGGTAATCAGGTGTCTCTACAGGCACTCGGCCGGGCAGGCATCACGATGGGAAATAATGTAAGCGTCGGCGATTACGGCAAGCTGGTGGTGAGTACGACCCTGGATCAACCAGGCGCGCATATCCATATTGGTAATAGTGTTGGGATTGGAGAATTCGCCTACCTCGGCGGAGCCGGCGGATTAACGATTGGTGATGATTGCATCATCGGGCAGTACTTCAGCTGCCATCCGGAAAACCATCACTTTCAACGGACGGACCTGCCCATCCGCCATCAGGGCGTAAGGCGCCAGGGTATTTCTGTAGGCAATGATTGCTGGATCGGGTCAAAGGTCACGCTCCTTGACGGAGTAAGCATTGGGGCACATTCTGTTATCTCCGCTGGTGCGGTTGTTACCAAGTCTTTTCCCGCCTATAGTGTGCTGGCCGGCGTGCCAGCCCGGGTGATTAAAGTTCGGAAACCGCAGGAGCTCGTAGCCCCACAGCCATCTGTCGAACCAGCCTTAACTGTTGCCTCATGAAAACCATCCTCGCTACCACCTACGCCGTGAATCCCTACAAGGGCTCCGAAGACGCCATGGGCTGGAACTATGTTTGCCAGGTTGCCCGCTTCCATAAGGTCATTGCGATCACCCGGGAAAATAACCGGGAGCATATCGAAAAATTCATGGATGAAAATCCGGATGAACTGTACGCAAATATTCAATTTGCCTACTACGACTTGCCCAAATCTCTACGCTGGTGGAAGAAGGGGACCTGGGGCTCGATGCTGTATTTTTTGCTGTGGCAAAAAGGAGTGGTTGGCTTCGTACGGCAAAAAGGTTGGGCTTTTGACATTGCCCATCACCTCAATTTTCATAACGATTGGAGCCCGAGCTACCTCTGGCAACTGGGCAAGCCCTTCGTTTGGGGGCCGATTGGCCACCATCCTGCCATCCCCGCTCCCTTTCGGGAAGCGATGCCCCTGAAAGATAAAGCGAAAGGCCTGCTTACTGGACTTATTAAGCGCTACTTCTGGAATTGGAGTTCCGCTCTGGAAAACACTAAAAAGAAGGCTGACTACATCTGGTGCATGAATGATTCTGTGCCGGAGGTACTTGACCTCACGGGAAAGAAGTACCATATATCTCCTTCGGTAGCATCTCAGGATTACGGCTGGTTGCCAGAACGGGAAGAATCCACTTTCGAGGTGCTTAGTGCGGGCCGACTGGTGCACATGAAGGGCTTTGATCTGACCCTTCGGGCATTTGCCTGCTTTGCTGAGGCTAACCCTGAGCTCGACACTATTCTCACTATTGTTGGGGACGGTCCTGAAAAAGAGGGGCTGTTAGAACTAGCGCACTTCCTAGGCATTAGCTCGAGGCTCAACATGATTAATTGGATCCCGCGATCTGATTTAATGGAGATCATGAAAAAGGCTTCCGTTTTCCTTTTCCCTTCTCACGAAGGAGCAGGCATGGTGGTGCCCGAGGCCTTATCCTTCGGCCTGCCCGTACTGACCATCGATAATTGTGGGCCAGGCCGGTTTGTCGAACCTGGTTATGGGCTTGTTGCGGAGGCTGACACCTATGACGGCACGGTAAGCCGCCTGGCAGAAGGCCTGGCGAGTATCCAAAACAACAAAGAAGAATACGCTGCTATGCGAGTAGCCGCCAGAAAGGCATTTGACGAATATTTTGCCTGGGACCGACGGGGAGAAGCCCTTCACACCATTTACTCAAGCCTCTGAAGCCATGACCAAAATTTTTGCCTTTCACTTGCTCAACGATTATAGTGGCAGTCCTAAAGTACTGGGGCAGCTGCTCAAAGGATGGGCTGATGATTATAGCGTACAGCTGTATACCAGCGATTCAACGCCGGGCTTCCTAAGCGGGATAGAAGGTATTAGCTATCATTCTAATTCCTACCGTTTTCATCCTTTCATTCCGCTGAGGTTGCTGGTCCTCTTGTTTTCCCAGCTTTTTACCTTGTTTAGTTTACTGTTTAAGGTGAAAAAGGAAGATGTGGTTTACGTTAATACGATCCTTCCTTTTGGAGCCGCGATTGCGGGAAAAATTAAGGGAGCAAGAGTTATTTACCACATTCATGAAACTTCGATAAATCCAAAGGTTTTCAAGCAGTTTCTCCTTTTTTGGGTGAAGGTTTGTGCCACGGAGGTCATCTACGTTTCCAACTTCTTAGCTAACGAAGAGCCCCTTGATAAGCCTCGACACATACTGTGGAATGCGATTGAAGATGATTTCAGGAAGAAAGCGGAGGCGCATCGGCGGACAGGCGTTGAATCCAGCAATGTGTTGATGCTTGCCTCCTTGAAAAAGTATAAGGGAGTAGATGAATACGTAGCGATTGCAGCAGCTTGCCCTGAGCTTGATTTTGACTTGGTTGCGAATGCTTCTGAGCAGGATATTGCGGCCTATTTCGGTCAGCAGAAGCTTCCCGTTAACCTAACGATTTACCCCGCTCAACGGGATGTACATCCGTTCTATCAAAGGGCAAAGGTGGTAATGAATCTCTCCCGGCCAGAGGAGTGGAAAGAAACCTTCGGGCTGACGGCCCTGGAAGCGATGATTTATGGCTTGCCCGTTATCGTTCCACCGGTTGGGGGAATCGCAGAGATCGTAAAGGATGGGCAGACGGGCTTCCACTTCAATGGGAAAGACACGCGTTCAATCGTCAGCATCCTCCGGGCGTTGAAGGCCAGTCCCAGCCGCTACCAAAGCATCAGTGAGGCCGCTGCTGCACACGCCGCTACCTTTTCTGAAACACATTTCCTCGAGCAAAGCTTGCGAATGATCGAAGGGCCACCGTCTCCGGAATTAGGAGTTGTGTTCCAAAATGTGGAATAATTTATAATAATAAAAATTTATTAGTAGCTGGTTTTTATGTTTTTGCCTTTTTGGTCCAAATTTTGAACTACTACTCTCGAACAAATTAATGCAGCGTGAAAATGCCCAAGGATAAAAGAAAGATTGCGATTATTGGTACGGTAGGACTACCGGCCCAATATGGCGGCTTTGAAACGCTGGCCAGCCACCTGGTGGAGAACCTGAATGAGCAATATGACATGACTGTCTACTGCTCAGGCAAGCAGTATCCTGAGGCCGACCGGCCAGATAAATACCTGGGGGCTACGCTCAAATACTTACCCCTGCAAGCCAATGGAGTACAGAGCATTCCGTACGACACCTGGTCGATCCTCCATGCTTTGTTTTACGCTGATGTCCTTCTCATCCTTGGCGTTGCGGGAGCCTGGATTTTGCCCTTTGTTAGATTGTTTACGCGCAAGCGGATCATTATTTCTATCGACGGTATTGAATGGAAGCGGGACAAATGGTCGCGCCTGGCCAAAGCATATCTCTACTGGGCTGAAGGTATGGCCGTTAAGTATTCTCACTGCGACATTTCGGATAATGAATCCATTCAGGATTACACGGCAGAACGGTACGGAAGCCTAAGCAGCGTAATTGAATATGGAGCAGATCACACAATAAGAGTAGAGGCTAAGCCTGCGGATGTTGAGCGTTATTCCTTCCTGGCAAAACCTTATGCTTTTAAGGTGTGCCGCATTGAGCCTGAGAACAACCTGGAAATGGTTTTGCGCGCCTTTTCTTCTTTTGCAGAATACCCCCTGGTTCTGGTGGGCAATTGGGATAAAAGCGAGTACGGTACAAACCTACGCGCCGCTTATCGTGGGCAAAAAAACCTGATCCTGCTAGACCCTATTTACGATCAACGGGAAATAGATCTACTCCGGGGCAATGCAACGGTATACGTACATGGCCACAGTGCCGGAGGGACAAACCCTTCCCTGGTAGAAGCGATGTATCTCGGCTTACCCATCCTATCATTCGGTGTCAGCTATAACCGTACGACTACGGAGAACAAAGCCAGTTACTTCAATAATGTGGAGGAGTTAGTTTCTCTGCTGCATACCACTACCGCGCTACAGTTACAAGAAAATGGTAAGCGGATGAAGGAAGTGGCTGATCGGCGGTACAAGTGGAGCCTTATTGCCCAAAAGTATCAAGCCTTGGTGGAAAAGGCTTGTAGCATTAGCCACAAAGAGTCGGTGACTCCTTCCTTCCAGGAGTATCGGGAAGATGTATTGACTGGCCATGGAGCTGGTCATCTTTCGACGCACCATCTTTTTTACGAAAAAACAGAAACTCCTCAGTAATGAGGAGCAGGATTAGGTGCGCCTCTAAGTAGATTCATTGGCCACCCTTGTTGTCTTTTTTTTGTGTTTTTTTTTGGAAAATGATTTTGATGATAGGTATGTTTTTGGCGCTGACGCGGGTGCAATGATTGCTGTAAAGCAAACCTCTGCACCTGCGGCTGCGCCCTTTTTAATCTGGTAATTATCGTCCTCCTGAAAACATTGTAAAGCAAAGGGGAAAGAAGTTTTCTCTACTACTTTTCGGATTTTGGCCCGTGTCGATCAAGCGAAGGACAGAATAAATGTCGCCCAATTGTAAGCTCCCACCTTTAACCTTCTTACCTTGCCTTTGGCAAATATGGTATGTGGTGGATAGCTTTAAAATTTTCATCGTCGAAGACGACCCCTTCTACGGAAGGCTACTGAAGCATCATCTTAGTCTGAACCCGGACTATGAAGTAGAGCTGTTTGCCAGTGGGAAGGCCTGCCTGCAGGAGCTGTACCGTAAGCCAGATGTTGTGTCCATTGATTACGGATTGCCGGATATGGATGGGGGAACGCTCCTCAATAAAATCCGTGCCGTAAACAGCAGTGTTCCGGTCATCATCATTAGTGGCCAAGAGGATATTACCACGGCGGTAGACCTTCTCAAAAAAGGCGCCCGGGACTACCTGGTGAAGGATGAAAACACGAAAGATTTACTCTGGCGGTCCATTATCAATATCCGGGAGAATAGTGATCTTAAGCAGGAGGTGGAAACACTCAAAGTTCAGCTGGAAGAGAAGTTCAGCTTCGATAGCATTATTGGTAGTAGTAAAGCGATGCAGAAGGTCTACGCTATCCTGAAAAAGGCCATTAAGTCTAACATCAACGTCAGCATTACCGGTGAAACCGGGACAGGTAAGGAGGTGATTGCTAAAGCCATCCATTATAACAGTGATCGTAGTAAGCAACCCTTCGTTGCGGTTAACATGGCCGCCATTCCCGAAAACCTGCTGGAGAGTGAGTTGTTCGGCCATGAGAAAGGGGCCTTTACCGGAGCCATTGGCCGGAAACCCGGGAAATTTGAAGTGGCCAAAGAAGGAACGTTATTTCTGGACGAAATTGCGGAGATGGACCTATCGCTCCAGAGCAAAATTTTGCGGGCCATTCAGGAAAGAGAGTTTACCAGGGTAGGGGGGACGGAAACGATCAAGTTCAAAGCTCGGTTATTGACGGCTACGCATCGGGACCTTGAGGTCCAGGTGCGAGAGGGTAAATTCAGAGAAGACCTTTATTATCGCATTATGGGCCTCCCAGTTGCCTTGCCACCGCTTAAGGACCGCGATGAAGATGTTCTGCTGCTGGCGGAGTTCTTTATTAAGCAATACGCAAAAGAAAATAAAACAGGCTCCTTGAAGCTCAATCGAAGTGGTAAGGAGAAATTATTGAAATACCACTTTCCCGGCAATGTACGGGAGCTAAAAGCAGTCATCGAACTTGCCTGCGTAATGACGGATACTAATGGTATAAGTGACGAAGATATCAGGTTCTCTGGTCTGAACAATGAACCGGCAATCGTATATGGAGAGAAGTCTCTGCGAGAATATACCTTAGAAATTGTTCGGCATTATCTGGAGAAGTATAATAATAACGTAGTGCAGGTCGCCGAAAAGTTAGGGGTAGGTAAATCTACCATTTATAACATGCTCAAAAATGGTGAGCTTGATAATGAAAAATAAATCATGAAAGTAAATCAGTATCTTCTGCGTAACCTTGAAGACTTTACTATTCCGATTGACCAAGAGGCCAACCTTGTTTTAGGTTTTGGCTTAAAGAAGTTATTAGAACAGCCGGGAATTTATGACGCACTGCGGGCAAAGTTTCCCGACGCGATTCTGGCACTTTCTTCTTCTTCGGGAGAAATCTATCAAACCGACGTCTACGACGACAGTATTACCTTGCTGACGATGTCTTTTGATCGGACAAATTTGCGGGAAAATGGTGTAAGTATTCAAGACTATCCTAATAGTTTTTCTGCCGGAGCGGACGTGGTTCGTGGCTTAATGGCGGAAGACCTGCAGCACATTTTGATCTTGTCTGATGGTAGCTTGGTTAACGGTAGTGAACTGGTCAAAGGTATTCATAGCGTTATCCCTGACCGGGTACCGATTAGTGGAGGGCTGGCAGGGGACGGTGCTGATTTTGACTATACATTGGTTGGCCTTAATGAAGCGCCTCGACAGGGACGAATTCTTGCCATTGGCTTTTATGGCAGTAGCCTTCTTGTAGCACATGGCTCTTTTGGCGGCTGGGAACCTTTTGGCTTGGAAAAAACGATAACGAAATCGTCGGCCAATGAACTGTTTGAAATAAACGGAAAGAACGCCCTAAGCACCTACAAGGATTACCTTGGGAAGTATGCTTCGGATCTTCCCGGTTCGGCCTTGCTTTTTCCTCTGGCCATTCGAATAGAAGAAGAGGAAGAGTATTTGGTGAGAACCATCCTGTCCATTGATAATGAAAAGTCGAGCATGATCTTTGCGGGTGATGTGCCGATGGGCAGCAAAGTCCGGTTCATGAAAGCCAACATCGATAGACTGGTGGACGCTGCTAGCATTGCAGCGAATACAAGCCTGACGGACTTCAACGATATTGAACCAGAAGTGGCATTACTCATTAGTTGTGTGGGCCGTAAACTCGTCCTCGGAAGTAGGGTAGACGAAGAGGTTGAGGCCGTCGCTGAAATCTTCGGTGAAAACACCGTACTTGGAGGTTACTATTCGTACGGCGAAATCTCTCCCTTCCGGCAGGGCGGGGCTTGTGCACTACACAACCAGACCATGACGATCACTTGCCTGCAGGAGCTCGTTTAACTAATTAAGCCTGAAGAAAATGTACCATAAACTCCTTCAGAAACAGATTCGGAAATATCTTCCTGACGACCTGGTCGATCAGGAGAGCTGTAAAGCATTTCTGGAAAGTATTAATAATTCTTACGAATCCTTTGAGCGGGATCGAGAGTTGATGGAGCATGCCTTTACGATCAGCGAAAAAGAGTTTGGGGAAGTTAATGATGAACTAAATGCATTGGCGAATCAGCGTTTGCTCACGCTTAAGCAATTGAACGAAACGATTAGTAGTTTGCTGGGCTCAGATCAACCGGTTGACGAGGTAGGGAACCTGGTGGCCTTGTCAGAAAAAATAAAAGCGCAGGTCAATATAAATAAACTCACAGAAGAGGAATTATCGAGGAATATTACGCTCTTCAAAACCCTTCTGGCTAATCTTCAATCAGGTATCCTCGTTGAGAATGAGAACAGGGAAATTTTGTTTACTAATGAATTGTTCTGCTCAATTTTCAATATGGGGGACGATCCCGATTTGCTGGTAGGCAAGGATTGTACTGAATCAGCTAATCACTGCAAAGACCTTTTTCAGGCTCCGGAAGCGTTTGTTGGTGGGATAAATACATTGCTGCGAAACCGGAAAGCCGTTTATAATGAAATGGTGGAAACCAAGGAAGGGCGAATCCTTGAGCGGGATTTTATTCCTATCTATGTTGATCAGGTTTACAAGGGGCATTTTTGGAAGTATACCGACGTAACGGAGAAAGTACATTTTCAGGAGAGCCTGCAGGAAAGCGAAGAACGGAATCGTTTAGTGATGAACTCTTCCCTTGATGCTATTGTGATTTCAGATGAGGAGGGTAATGTAGAATACTGGAACCCGCATGCAGAAAAATTATTTGGCTGGACACAAGAAGAGGCGATGGGGCAGACAATGAGCCTGCTGTTCATCCCGGAGCACATGAGATCTGCTCATGACGATGGAATGAACAGGTACCTGACTTCGGGGGAGAGCCGTGTGCTGAACAAGGAGCTTGAACTAACGGCGGTTAATAAAGCCGGGGATGAATTCCCGATAGAGCTTATCATTGTTACCTACCAGCAAAATGGCAAGCATTATTTCTGTGGGTTCATGAAAGACATCTCTTCCCGGAAGAAGTCGGAGAACCTCCTGAAAGCCCAGGAAGAGAAATACCGGAATATCATTACCAATATGAACCTCGGTCTGCTGGAGGTAGATACCGAGGAAAATATCCTTTTTGCGAATCAGAGCTTTTGCGAAATTTCCGGTTACCCCGTTGAAGAACTTGTTGGTGATAAAACCAGTCTGTTCCTTCTAAGCGAGAAGGAAGTATCTGTTCTACAGCAAAAGCACCAACTCCGAACTCGTGGGGTTTCCGATAGTTATGAGATAGCCGTTAGGAATAAAAACGGTGAAGTGAGGTGGTGGTTTATTTCCGGAGCACCTAATTATAATGATGAGGGAGAGCTTGTTGGCTCTATTGGTATTCACCTGGATATTACCAAGCAAAAAGAACTGGAATCGGATCTGGCCATTGCCAAAAACCGCGCGGAAGAAGCTTCGGTGGCTAAGGAGGCTTTCCTGGCCAATATGAGTCACGAAATTCGTACACCGTTGAACGCCATCATTGGCATGATTCGGGAGCTTTCCCGAGAAGAGCTATCTCCTAAGCAGCAAACTTACCTTAGCCATACGGATACGGCGGCCAGACATTTGCTGTCTATCGTTAATAACATCCTGGATATATCTAAAATCGAGGCCGGCGAGTTGAAGCTTGACGAACATAACTTCAGCCTACAGGCATTGATCGCTAACATCAGTAGTATTCTTCACTTTAAGGCATCGAAGAAAGACATTGAGCTTGTTTCCAGACTAAGTGAGAATGTTTGGCCAGCCTTTAGTGGAGATAGTGCCCGGATTCGCCAGGTACTGCTTAATCTTCTGGACAATGCGATCAAGTTTACGATGGAAGGCTCCGTACATCTTGATATTGAAGTTTTAGGGGAAGAAGAAGACAGTCAATTAATCGGAATTACCATCACGGACACGGGAATCGGAATGGATGCAGATTATTTGGATCAGCTCTTTTCCAAATTTAGCCAGGCAGAAAAATCTACTTCGCGTCGCTTTGGAGGAACGGGGCTTGGTATGTCGATTACCAAAGAGATTATTAAGTTGATGGGGGGGGATATAGTGGTAGAAAGCACCAAAGGAAAGGGGACACAGTTTCAAATCAAAGTACAACTGTCTAAAGGGGATATTAATAACCTCTCAGATAGGACACAGGATAGTGAGCATCTGCTTCAGGGGGCACACGTTCTGCTAGTGGAAGATAATGTAATGAACCGATTCATTGCGAATAAGAGTCTCTCACACTTTGGTTGTACTACAGACGAGGCAGAGAATGGGCTAGTGGCCCTTGAGTTGTTAAAGGTGAAGAAGTATGACCTCATTCTTATGGATGTCCAAATGCCCAAACTAGATGGTGTGGAAACAACCAAAATCATTCGTAATGATCTAAAACTTGACCTACCCATCATTGCGGTCACGGCCAATGCCTTTAAGAAGGATATTGATCTCTACCTCAGTATCGGGATGAATGACTACGTCACCAAACCATTTGAGGAAAAGGAACTTTTCAATACCATCGCCAAGCAGTTGCAGTGGAATATGTCGCCCACTTCATCTGCAGCGACAATCATTGATGATGGCTATGACCTAAGTCAGCTCGTAGAACTAAGCAGAGGAGATGAAGAGTTCGTGAAAAATATGGTAGAAATCTTTCTTGAGCATACTCCACCTGCATTAGATGAAATGCTCAAAGGGATGGCGGATAATGATTTTACTACTGTGGCTAAAGTCGCTCACCGGATCAAGCCCAGTATTGAGAGTATGGGGATCAGCCAATTGGATGGTGTGGCGAGAGACATCGAACTCTCAGCAAAGGAAGAAATTATTGATGAGGAAGGCATTTTCTCGAAAGTTCACTTCTTGACGGAGACGCTCGCGGCGGTGTTGGCAAGACTGCGGGAGGACGAGGAACGCTAATGTTTTGATTAGCGTTTAAGGTCTTGAGAAATTCCAGTAATTGGAATGTCTTCCCGTTTTTAGAATGGTTTATATAAAATAATTTATGTAAATATCTAATTTTAAGGTTATTAGATTCCTGGCATTCGTTTGGCACTACTTAAGGCAAACGATACGACATGACCAGTATAAAAAATGCCACCACCTTCATCGTAGACGATGACCATTTTGTAGGGATGCTGTACAAGAAGCAGCTTAGCAACATGGGCTTCAGCAATCTACACCACTTTCTTAGTGGTGTAGATTGCCTCGATAACCTTCACCTAAATCCTGAGGTTGTTTTGCTCGATCACGAGATGACTGAGGTGAACGGCTTCGAAGTGCTGAAAAAAATCAAGCGGTCCAATCCTGATACAGCGGTCATAATGGTCTCTGGTCAGGAAGATATGACAACGGCGGTAAATGCGCTTAAGTACGGTGCTTTTGATTACATCATAAAAGACGGTACGGAAACGATCAGGATCTCGGATGCATTGGATCGGCTGACTAAGCTAAAAGCTCTGCGCCCCGCACCGAAAACACTTTTCCAGAAGCTGATTTCCCGCAGCTAAAAAGATAAACCACTCTCTCGTGAAATATTTACCACTACTCTTCCTGCTGATCACCGTTACGTTACTGCAATCTTGCCATACGCAGAATGTATTTGTAAAAGCTGCCCGTACCGAAAAAGAAGCCCTTTCAGCAGAAGAAAGTCGCATCTACTTCAATGATGACTACGAGTATACTATTCGGGTCGATGATAAAATTAGCATCAGCGTTTGGGGCCATGATGATCTGAGTGTAGGCTCTACCTATGGCATTTATAACTCGAATGAGGTATACGGAAAATGGCTGATGGTCGACACTGATGGCACCATCGAGGTGCCTCGCTTTGGCATGATGCAGGTAGAAGGTCTGACGCTCCCTGAATTGAAAGGTAACCTGAAAGATTCTCTCAGCCAGATATTGAAAAATCCAGTTGTGGACGTCAAGGTGCTTAACCGTGAAATATCTCTTGTGGGAGAATTCAGAGACCCGGCCACCGTGCTGGTCGATAAGGAGAAGAATTACCTCCTGGACATGATTGCTCAGGTAGGGGGATTTGATCAGTACGCTAATCTAAAGTATATCAAAGTCTTCCGCCAGTCAGGAGAAGATACCCACATCCTTACCATTGATCTCACAACGAAAGGTGACTATCGCTTTAAGAATATTCCGCTCTACCCCGGTGATATTGTTATCGCTCCTTCCCGCGGTTACAAAGAGTTTGACCGGAGAATTTCGGTGATCATCCCCTTTACGTCGGCTCTTACCTCTGCTGCCATCTTCAAGAGCGCTTTTTAACTCAGCTATCATGAACGAGCAACTCAGCATCCTCCGACCTTA
>CALIGP010000235.1 GCA_938021455.1 uncultured Lewinella sp.
CCTAATTTTTGGGTGAGATGACCATGTATCCTGGCAAAGAATAGGGTTTTTAGCGATCAGCGGACAGCATTCAGGCAAAACAGCTCTGAATGCTGTCCGCTGATCGCTTTTTTATGCCAACCAAACTGGGGACAGGGGAGAAAATACAGGAAATGTTGCCCGAACTCCGGGATGACTCATGTTTTGTTTGTGGAAGTTGATCGATGCTTGAGGAATGAAGGCCCGTACACACGCATATAGACTTACACCGCTATGCTCTTTAAGTCCTTCCCTTGCACCTGCGACCGCGCCCATATTCTTTGCCGCCTACAACAAGCGGCAGCCCCAAAGAACCAAAAGACCAAAAGACCAACTACCCAATCACCCCAAAACCGTCCGCACCTCCACCGTTTCATGTAAAGTACGGTGCACGGGGCAGCGATCCGCGATTTCGAGTAGACGAGCCTTTTGTTCATCGGAGAGGTCTCCGTGCAGGATAACGGTACGTTCGAAAAGATCAATTTTGGTAGGTTTATCCCCGGAGGCCGCCATGTCTTCGGCGTAATCCTTTCGGTGATCCAGGTGCACTTCGATGTCTTCCAGGGGCCACTTTTTGCGGCGGGCGTACATCTGAACCGTCATGGCCGTGCAGGCTCCGAGGCCCGCGCTGACCAACTCGTAGGGCCCGGGTCCGTAATCGCTTCCACCAATTTTTTCGGGCTCGTCCGCCGTTAGGGAATGGTGGCGGACCATTACCTCGGTAGTGAAACCTTCGGTGCCAAGGCGAACGGCTACTTCGCGATCAGAACGAAGGGGCGCTTCCGCAGGTGCAATGATGTAGCGCGCGGACCAACCTGCGATCACCTGACCAGCGTAATGGGCATCATCTCCCCTGGTGAGCAAATGATCTGCCCCATCGAGGGAGACAAAGCTCTTCGGGTGGTGAGCGGCCGTGTAGAGCTTGGCTGCTTCGTCAATGCTGACGGTCAAATCTTGTGGGGAATGTAATATTAGTAAGGCTGAGCCCAGATCTTTGATGTGTTCTTCGACGCGTTGGTTGTCCAGGTCGTCCAGAAACTCTTTGGCAATCTGGAAGGGGCGGCCGCCAATGTCCACGGTGGCCGAACCATTCTTCTCTATCTCGGCAATGCTTTCTTTGAAGTGAGCGCTGACGTGGTCAGGGGCAAAAGGAGCCCCGATGGTGGCTACCGCCTTTACGGATGAAATTCGGCTGGCGGCGCAAAGCACCGCCGCACCTCCCAGGCTATGCCCCACCAAGAGGGCAGGGGCTTCGTATTCCGTGGCCAGCCATTCGGCTGCGGCCTCCAAGTCGGTGATGTTAGTCGTGAAGGTCGTGTCTACGAAGTCTCCTTCACTGGAACCCAGGCCCGTAAAGTCGAACCGAAGAACACCATAGCCCGCTAAATTTAGTGCTCTACTAATGTTCCGAACCGCCGCCAACGAACTGGAGCAGGTGAAGCAATGCGCAAACAGCGCATAGGCATGCGCGTGACGGCTTACGGGAAGTTCCAGCCGAGCGGATAGCTGTTGACCACGGCCGTTAGGAAACTTAACACGGGTGCTTTTCAAAACAAAGTCGATTTAATTAAACAAATTGTTTGTTTTAAAATGAGTTTGTGCTTATTTTTGTTTTAAATTCATTCAGCATTATGTCATCTCAGGAAACCAAACAGAAGCCCAATTTAGGGGAAAAGCCAGCTATCAACGATTCTCCGGAGGAGGAGCCTCATCGTCTGCGCGACATCATCGTTGTTATTGTTACTTATCCCTTGACCCCAACGGAACGAACCGGGCAATTAGCGAAGAACAAGCCCTGGCTTGAGTTTATCTCCTTATTGCTCAAGCTTGCCCTGGCAGCTTACGCACTTTATGAGGCTACGAGAGGATGAGCGTTCTGGATCTATGGCTGTGTGGGCAAGACGATAGTGAAGGCGCTCCCTTTTCCAGAAGATGAATCGACCGAAATGCTTCCCTTATTGAGTGCCGTCAGTTCTTGGACTAAAGTTAGTCCAAGCCCCGTTCCTTTCTCGCCGTCTGTTCCAAAACTAGAGCCCACAGAGGGTTGGAAGATATCGGCTACTTTATCGCTGGAAATTCCGATGCCATCGTCCTCTACTGTTAGGTATATTTTTTTCTTTTTGGTTACGGCTGAAATGAGGACCTTACCTCCCCGCGGGGTGAACTTAATTGCATTTCCAACCAGATTCCTAAGGATGGCATGTAGAGAATTACGATCAGCAAAAACAGTATCTGCCGAGTGAATGTCTGCGGCCAGCTCAATTTTCTTCGCCAAGGTGGCGGGTAGAAACAGCTCAATGACCTCATCCGTTATTTCAGCCAGGTTGACGGTTTCAGGGTGGTAGGGGAGTACGCCTTGCTGAGAGAGGGCCCAGCTAAGCAGATTGTCCAGCAGCCTACCCAGGTTTCTGGTGGTGTCTCCCACCAGTCCAGCGACTTTTTTGACGTTGCCGATATCATTCTTATTGGCGTAGTGGCCAATTTGCATGTCCGCGCTCTGGAGAGCCACAATTGGGTTACGGAGATCGTGTGCGATGATGCCGAAGAAACGGTCTTTGGTCGCGTTTAGGTTGCTGAGCTGTAGGTTTTGGGCGGCGAGTTGCTGACGGGCTGAGCGAAGTTTTAAGAAGAGGACAGAACCAATTAAGAGCAACAGAAGGAGCGCTCCTGCCAGCGCTAAATAAAGCTGGTTGCGCTGTGCTAACAGACTGCTTTCTCTTTCTGCTGCTTCAGTTTTTGATTGGTAATCGATGACGTTCTGCCGAACCTGAGCTGAACGGAGACTTTCTTGAGACTGTTTACTGAAAAAACTATCCTGATAAGCCTGGTAGCGCCTTTGGTGGGCCAGTGCGGCGGGGTAATCTCCGGATGCTTCTGCTACCCTGGCCAGTAATTCGGCCATGCCGGGTCGTGAGGATAAGCCTCCAATATCTTTCGTTAGGTTCTCGGCTATTCCCAGATAGGCATGAGTTGAGTCGAGCTGACCGAGCTGAAGGTAAATATCTGATAGCGCAGTGGCCTCACTAATCAGGGCTGGCTCATCCTGATATACCTCGTGTATGGAATAAGCTTTGAGAAAGGCGGACTTCGCTGCCTCAAGGTTATTGGCCGCAATTTCAATACCGCCAACGGTGGCAAGCACCTGAGCAATTGAGAGAGAATCCCCCAAGGTGCGCGCCATAGAAATAGCCTCTTTAAAGTGCTCACGGGCCATGGTGAATTTTCGAAGGTCACCGTAAGACTGGCCCTGCATCGTTCTGATGACGACCATTTCAATCGTGTCGGTTGTTTGTGTTGCTTGTTCGTAGCCTCGTTCAAAGTACTCAATGGCCACTGCGGGATCTCTCAATGCCATAAATAGTCTGCCAATCTGTCTGTTCGTACTGCTGAGATATTTAGTGCTATTGAAGGATTCATAGATCCGTAAAGCTTTTTCAAAAGCTTCGATGGCCTCGGCGAGTCGACCTTCCGCTTGTTTGTTACTTCCAACCTCTTCCTGCACCCAGGCTAACATATCGTAGGCTCCCCACCGTGTCAAATTTTCAGAAGCTGCTTCCAGTAGGCTATCCGCTCCGGCGAAATCTCTGTCTTGAGTATGGTAACGGGAAAAATAGATAAGTATCTGTGCTGCGTTCTGGTCGCCTTGATCCCAGTCCTGGGCGGAAGGGCGGTTAAGCTCCGCTACTATATCTGGATTGTTGCCCACAGCTCTGAACTCTTCCAGGGCTCTCCCATACCAGTACTCCGCACTATCTCTTTTACCCGTGTATTGGTCGTTTACGGCAGCTACTTTGTAGAAATTTCCCCGGTGCTTGTGGGTGATTTTCTCGTGGTTCAGCGAATTACCAATATCTATCCATTTGCGGCCACTGGTAAAATCGTTTTTTTCGTAGATGTAGTACTCTGCGATATGGTAAATGCTAAACAACATCAGGTCCATGTCCTGATATCTGCGGCCAATACCATAGGCCTCTAATGATACCTCCAGACCGAATTCTGGATTGTCAGTAAAAGCCTGCGCCTTATAGCAGAGTGCCTTTCCATAGCTTACAGAGTCTTGGTGAGCGAGGGTGTACTCAATGGTTTGCTCAACGGCTACTCTCCCGACTTTGGCTCCACCCAGGAATAATTTTGCCCGGCAAAGCCCCAACAAAAGATCTGTTTTCTCTTCCGGTTCAGTCACTACTTCAAGCGCCTGGGAGATAGAGTCCACCAGTACCTGTTGTCCCCAAAGAGCAGGAGGGACCAGTAAGAATAGGAATAGAAGTAGGCGGTTTATCATAGGAAGGAAACCAAGGGGTACTCACAAGATACTCTCCAGTTGACTAAGTAAGGCCTGCTCAAAAGAGTAAAGTTTGATTCGGGAAAATGTCAATTATAGTTGCTTGAGCTCAAGGTAAGGGCCGCAAAAAACAGGAAGTTTCAGTCTACGACCATAAAAGAACCGTTCATGCCAGATTAAAGACCGTTGGTGCCTTAGCACGGACCCTGGCAATGGGAATAGCAGTAGTGCTTGGGCCAACTTTGTCGCAAATGGTTGCCGCAGCCAACAAGGGTTTAATGTCAAGTAGATGTTGGTTGTAGACGACAGATTGTAGAGCGGGAGTCGGTAGTTTGGTGGACGGTAGAAATTTCAACTCTACCGTCTACCATTCTACCGAATACTAATGCTCCGCCAAATAAGCATGCACAAACTTAATCGCCATCGCCCCTTCTCCTACGGCGGAGGCTACTCTATTCATCGCACCAGAACGCACGTCGCCCGCTGCAAATACGCCGGGTTGGCAAGTTTCGAGCAAGAACGGCGCTCGCTCAAGCGGCCAGTTTTTTGACCGTTCAGCGGTGGTCGTCAGGTCTCGACCGGTGACGACGAAGCCCCGATCGTCGGTCATGATTTGCCCTCGCTCGATCCACTCAGTCCTGGGGCGGGCTCCGATGAAGATGAAGACGGCATCCGCCGACGTTTCATAGGTAGATTCTTTTTGCAGGTCCTGTATCTCGAGTCGCTGTACGTGGTCATCATCGCCACAGACTTTCTCAATCTGGCGGAAACCATGAACCTCAATGTTATCAATGGCATCTATCTGATCAATCAGATAGGAGGACATGCTCGACGTTAGATCTGGCCGGCGGATCAAAATGTGTACCTCTTTGGCAAACTTGGAAAGGTATACAGCTCCCTGGCCTGCAGAATTACCTCCACCTACTACGTAAATGATCCGATTTTCACAGGCTTTAGCCTCCGTGATCGCTGCACCGTAGTAGACGCCCGCTCCGGCGAAGGTGTCGGCGCCCTCTGCTGGTAATTTTCGGTACTGAACACCAGTTGTCAGAATGACCGCTCTGGTTTTTACTTCAGAACCATCATCGAGGGTTAAAATTTTGTAGTTATCCTGAATCCTGATATCGTCCACTCCCCGGGGTGTAATAACCTCTACGCCGAAACGCAGGGTTTGTGCCATCGCCCTTCGGGTGAGCTCTGAACCGGAAAGCCCACTGGGAAAGCCTAGGTAATTTTCAATCCGGCTACTGGTTCCTGCTTGCCCGCCAGGGGCCCGCTTTTCGATGAGGAGAGTCTTTAGCCCTTCGGATCCGCCATAAACGGCGGCGGCCATACCGGCCGGCCCTCCACCAACGATAACGACATCGTAAAGCTCATCCGCTGCAGTAGCGCTCATGCCCAATGTCTCGGCCAGCGCTGGAAGACTGGGATCCGTTAATACCTTACCATCTTCCAGAATGACTACTGGAAGTTCCTTTGTATCGCAGCTATGCAGGGAAAGGATCTCCTGCCCCTTCTCGCCAAAGGCATCCACCCATTGATAAGGCTTGAGGTTAGCGGCTAACCAGTCTTTAATGTTGTGTGATTTAGGCGAATACTGGTACCCCAGCACCCGGATACCACTAAATTCCGGCCGGAAGCTTAATTGCCAATCTTCCAGTAGTTCGTTTAGAACGGGATATAATTTTTCCTCGGGAGGATCCCAGGGTTTGAGCAGGTAGTAGTCAAGCTGCACGTCATTAATCGCCTTTATGGCTGCCTGGGTGTCTGAATAGGCGGTAAGGAGTGCACGCTTAGCTTTCGGGAAGAAGACCTTCGCTTTTTCCAGGAATTCAACACCAAGCATTTCCGGCATTCGCTGATCAGATAGAAAAAGGGCAACGGTTTCTCCCTTCTTCTTTAGTTCCTCTACAGCAGAAAGGGCTTCCTCAGCACTAATGGTGGAAACGATGCGATAGCGGTCTTTATACTGGTTTCTCAGGTCTCGTTTCAGGGAGCGTAATACTTGCTGATCGTCATCGACCGAAAGAATGATGGGTTTTTTAGTAGTTGCCATTAGGTTTGAATTGGGAGGTGGAAATGGGCACTTCGGCCAGCTCAGCAGGGGGCGACGGAGCGCGGGTGCAGAGGGAGTCTATAAAAATCAAAGAGGGAAACAGACCCGAAAGCAGGTTCTCCCAGGGCCGCTTTCCAGGGCGACGGTGCCGCCGTGCCGTTGGAGGACTCTCCGCACAATGTCCAGCCCCATTCCTGTCCCTTCACCAATCCCTTTTGTTGTGAAGAAGGGTTCGAATATTCGATTTTTGATATCCTCCGGAATGCCAGGGCCATTGTCTTCAAAGTCAATGCATAGGTTGTCGCGTCGTTGATAACTTCGAATACTCAGCTTACCCGTCCCATCGTCGGGCAAGGCATCGATAGCATTGGAGATCAGATTCGTCCATACCTGATTTAGCTCTCCCTCCAGCGCTTTGATGTTGGGCAGGTTGAGGTCACAGCTTTTATCCAGCTCGACGTTCTTTTGTTTAAACCGAAATTTCAACATCGTCAGCGTAGACTTAATACCATCATTCACATCAATGAATTCCATACTGGGGTCGCTGTCCATATGACTATAGGTCTTGATGGAGCTAACCAATTCTGCTATTCGCTTGCTGGCGGTCGATATTTCTTCTACCAGGCTTTCTGTCGTTAGGTTGGTCTCTACCCAGCTGAGAACCGGGCCAAGGGATACCAGCGGGATTACCTCCGCGATGATGTCGAGATGCTCCGGGCGGAAATCCCAGTCCACAAAAGTATCCGTCAGCTCATCTGCGTTCGTAATGCCCTTGTCTTCCAGCCAATCGGTCAGGTCATCCGTTCGTTCTTCTCTTTCCATCAGGCTGAGTTCCTGTGTGTCTACCCGGGCCTGTAACCGTTCGAAGAGGACATTATTAACCACGTCAACATCGTCGGGGCTAACCCGCATGGTGATGGTGGCTTTGAATTTTTCGGGCGTATTGGTCATATGCCGTTGTAACTCCTGGCTCGACCGGACCATCGCCGAAGCAGGGTTGTTGAGCTCATGCGCCAGCCCTGCACTCATTTTGCCGAGGGCTAGCAGTTTCTCGTTCATCAGTTGCATCTGCTGATAGTCGCGTACGCGCTCCGTCATGATGGCTACTAACCGCTGTACCAGCAAGTAACTCACGTTGACCATTTCGGTGAAACAGTTCTTATGAATTTCCAGGAAATGAAGTTCTTTTACGATTTTACCTTCCGCGGTCACTCGGGTCATTCTGCTAAAGGGCAAAACACCCGTTACGTAAGGGGCTTCCCAAACGCCCATTTCCTGTTTCTTTCCTTCCTGTTCACGACGGATAACGTAAGAACCACGAAGGAGGATTTGCATCGTGTTAATTTCATCATTGCTTCGGAAAACATAGTCGTCCTTAGGCAGTACGTGGTACTCTCCACGCTCAATGAGCCATTGCAAAGCAGAATCTTCAATACCTTCAAAATGAGGGAAGTCCCGTAACTGCTGAAGCAGATCACTAGGTTTAGTTTGTATGGGCATGGTTAATATTCTGTAGTGAAAACGCACCAGTTGATGGGTGGTTTCCCGGCTTGGAAGTTACCCCCGCTAATTTAACCATCCACAGCACCTGCGTCCGCGCCTACTTTGCCGTAGCTTCGCCCCGCAAAAGAAAACTATCATGGCTACTTCTACCCGAATCACTAAGGTGAGCTACGAACTCATCTGGTGGGTCTTTACTTTCGTTCTGGCCGCGCTGGTCATCGCTCCCATCTATACGCAGGTTCCGGAATATCCTTTCTTCCTGCCTAATTTCATCTACGTTGTGGTCGCCATTACCCTCACCCGGTACATGTTTTTTATGGAAATCAGCTGGCTGCGTGATCATTTGCTCATTCAGGGCGCCCTGAGTATTGCGCTGATTCCGCTGATTTTCTGGATGGTGCAGGCTTTCAATGGCTTCATTATTCACTTCGATGAGCAGGGGCCGGACGTACTTGTCAAGCATCTCCCCGAAGACATTGCCGGAATTATGGATACTTATATGCACGGCGAATACCGCTTTTTTGGGGTTTGGGCCGTCGTTGCCTCATTGGTAAGTCCCTTCCGGATGCTGTTCAACGTTTGGTCGCGCTACCGGGCGGGGGTGCGGACGTTGTAGCCTGGTGGTCTGATGGGCTACCGCACAAGGGCGGCGCAGGCTATTTGCCATTGATTCCCTCCTGCCAACTTGCGGAGCCTCCCAGGCTACCGAACTACCTCCCCTCTCCAAAACATCCTTACTTTTGCCGGGTATTCGGGCGCAAACGCTTCGGCAGGCTCAGCGGGGCCCGCAGGTGCAGTGATTGTTTAACTGCATGGCCCACTCATCACGTCTGTCTCGCCCCCTTGCCGCCTATCCCGTGCGGTAGCCCAAAATACCAAAGAACCAAAGAACCAAAATACCAAAATACCAATTTTGCATTTCGACATCATCACCGTTCTCCCCAATTTACTCGCCAGTCCACTCTCTCACTCCATCATGCAGCGGGCGAAGGATAGGGGCTTGTTGACCGTTGAGGTCCACGATCTGCGGGAATTCGGAATTGGAAAACACCGGAACGTAGACGACAATCAATTTGGTGGTGGGGCTGGCATGGTGATGCGCTGCGAGCCAATTGCTGACATGATTGATAAACTCAGTAAAGAGCGTACGTACGACGAGATCATCTACCTCACCCCGGATGGGGAGCGCTACGCGCAGGGGCGGGCCAATCAACTCAGCCTCGGGAAAAACCTGCTACTCATTTGTGGGCACTATAAAGGAATCGATCAACGGCTTCGTGATGAGTACGTAACGCTGGAAATCAGTATTGGAGACTATGTCCTCTCCGGCGGAGAACTAGCCGCTGCCGTCTTGGTAGATTCGATCGGTCGCCTTCTGCCCGGTGTGATAAATGACGAAACTTCCGCTCTGACGGACAGCTTTCAGGATGATCTATTAGCACCTCCTGTCTACACCCGCCCGGCGGAGTGGCGGGGGCGAGCCGTGCCGCCCATCCTCCTGTCGGGCCATACTGCCGCCATCGAAGAATGGCGCGAGGAACAAGCCGAACAACGAACCCGCGAACGTCGGCCAGACTTATTCGGAGAGGAAGATTAACTTTGTCCTCCTTTTCCCCTCTTTATTCCTTTTCCCTTTCCCCCCTTTATTCCTTTCCCCTTTCCCCCCTTTATATGTCTAATCATACTTATATCGCCATTATGGCTGGTGGCGTCGGCTCCCGCTTCTGGCCCGCCAGCCGGGAAGCCCGACCAAAACAGTTTTTGGACATCACCGGTGATGGACGCAGTTTGCTGCGCATCACTTTTGAACGCTTCCTGCGGGTAACTACTGCTGATAAAATATTCATCGTCACCAATGGCAAGTACCAGCAGCAGGTGATGGAGCATATTCCGGAACTGGAGGATAATCAGATACTTTGTGAGCCAAGTCGAAACAACACGGCTCCTTGTGTCGCTTACACGGCCTTCAAGTTGCATCAGCTTGACCCGGAAGCGAACATCGTTATCGCCCCCAGTGATGCGCTGATTGTAAACGAGAGCCTCTTCGCAGATAACATCAATAAGGCACTGACCTATACCGCAGAGAATGATGCCTTGCTAACGCTGGGCATCGCGCCAGATCGTCCTCACACGGGCTATGGCTATATCCAGTTTTTGGGTGAAGGGGCCGATAACGGAGTGTACCCGGTCAAGCGTTTTACCGAAAAGCCGGACATGGAGACGGCGAAAAGCTTTATTTCCAGCGGAGACTATCTCTGGAACGCCGGCATCTTTATCTGGCGCGCAAAAACCATTCTGGAAGCCTATGAAAAGTTTGCTCCGGAAATTTACGCTTTGCTTTCGCAGGGAATGTCCTGCTACAATACCCCCGAGGAGCAAGCTTTCATCAACGAGTTCTATCCCCAAACGCCAAAGATCTCCGTCGACTACGCCATCATGGAAAATGCGCGCAATATCCACACGATTCCCGCGCAGTTTGGTTGGTCAGACCTAGGGGCTTGGGGAGCTCTTTACAACGAAAGCCCTAAAGACGATAATGGCAATGTCATCGCAGGAGAACGAGTACTGATCGAAGACGTACACAACTCTCTAATACGGGCTCCTAAAGACAAGCTCATCGTCGTGGGAGGTGTTGACGATCTCCTCATTATTGATGAGGGCGACGTCTTAGTTGTTTACCCTCGAAGCCGCGAACAAGAGGTAAAGGCTCTACGAAAGAGAGCATCAGATAGCTATGGTGAAGAGTATGTATAAACGTTTTTTGCCGATAAACTTTCGAATAACGCCACGTTTAGGTAGCTTCACGCCGAACAAATACCTCTTTTAGGTTTTTCAATCTTGAGGGTTTTCCAAGCGGTGTTTCCGCTTCAGGCTATTTAATAACTACGATTTCACACTACATTCATTATGCTTTCAGCCGTTATCGCCTGCTTTATTATTGGCTACGTTGTCATCGTTTTTGAGCACCCGTTGCGTCTGGACAAAACGGTGCCTGCACTTTTGATGGGCGCCATTTGCTGGGCGCTACTTAGTCTCGGGTTTAATTCCGGAGCGTTGGATGTAGTCGACGGCCACGAGCATCTCTTTAGTCTAGCCGACCACGCAGGTGACCATGCCATGAGCCATGATGAAGCAGAAGAAGGCTTTATGGCCGCTTTGCTCCACCACCTGGGGAAAACGGCGGAAATCCTGATTTTCCTCATCGGAGCCATGACGATTGTAGAAATTGTTGACCTTCACCGGGGCTTTGATATTCTGAAAGGATGGGTCCGCACCCGAAACAAAAAGAAATTGCTTTGGATCGTAGGTATCCTAGGATTCATCCTATCTGCCATCATCGATAACCTGACGGCTACCATCGTTTTGGTAACACTAATGAGGAAGCTCGTCCCAGATCGTGACCAGCGTATCTGGTATATTGCTATGGTGGTGATCGCCGCAAATGCGGGTGGTGCCTGGTCTCCTATTGGCGATGTAACCACTACCATGCTCTGGATTGGTAAGCGGGTAAGTACCATTGGCCTGATGGAATACCTGATTCTGCCTTCTATCGTTTGTTTTGCGGTTCCGTTTTTTGTAGCCAGTTTTATGAAGCCTTTCCAGGGAGAGCTGACGGGGGTACCCGTAGTAACTAAGGAAGAGTTGAAAGCGGAACGCCTGCTCTCCAGTAAAACGATGTTGTTCCTTGGCTTGGGGATGATTGTATTCGTACCCATCTTCAAAACGGTCACCCACCTGCCTCCCTACATTGGCATGATGCTTAGTCTGGGAGTCGTTTGGTTGGTGTCTGAATACATCCACCCAGAGGAAGATTTTACCGAAGAGCGCAAGGAAGCTTACTCTGCCCATAAAGCATTGAGTCGGATTGAAATGTCTTCCATTCTGTTCTTCCTTGGAATCCTCATGGCCGTTGCCGCACTGGAAACCGTGGCCGTAGGTGAGGTAGGTGCGCTCCGCGCAGTAGCGGAAGCCCTGCAAAGTGTCATTCCCGATCAAAACATTGTGGTCTTTATTCTCGGCTTCCTGTCGGCCATCATTGACAACGTGCCACTGGTTGCTGCTTCAATGGGGATGTATGATATGGCAAAGTATGCCATTGATGACACTCTCTGGCACTTCATCGCATACTCTGCGGGTACTGGAGGTTCCATGCTCATCATCGGTTCTGCTGCAGGTGTAGCGGCTATGGGCATGGAGCGTATAGACTTCATCTGGTACTTCAAGAAAATCAGCTGGCTTGCCTTCATCGGCTTTGCGGCTGGTGCTGCGGTATTTATCGCCATCGAAACCCTCTTTTAATGGCGGCTAACCGCTTTCTATCATTGCTGTTCATTGTTCTCTTTCTGGCTGCCTGCGGCCGAGAAGACGAACTCTTGCTGGGAGACTGGCAGGCAGTAAGCGTTACCGAAAATGGAGATAGCCTTCGTCTTAATCCGGCAGAGATAGGCTTTACCTTCCGGCAGGACAACCGCTACACTTTTCGTTCTACTCTCCGCTATCAGGAGGCCGGGACCTGGCGCTACGACCATGGTTATTTATTCGCCAGAGATACTACTCAGCCCCAAAACCCGGAGCGGGTGGTTGCCATCGATAAGATGACGCCCGATAGCTTGATGCTGCGGATGAAGGCGGATACGGCAGAACGGTATGTTCTGTTATTGCGGCAGTAGTTCCGTAGAGTTAGTTTGCGGTGCAGAGCTTTCTTAAGCAAAGGTGTGATGAATGGGTTTTCGGCGAAAAGCTTATATAAATAGCGTGTCTGAAATAAGACTGTTAGGTTTTAATCAGAATGAGGCAGCCTTTCAGGTTCCTTCATACGAAAAGCAGATAGCCAATCATCTACTTTTACGATATGATTGCAAAGACTACTTCAGGTGTACTTTTCTTCGCCGCGTTACTGTTCAGTAGTGCTGTTCTCGCCCAGCAAAAGCCTAATATTTTATGGGTGCTTACTGATGATCAGCGCTATGATGCCGTCGGTGCATTTAATCAGATTCTCCACGGCCGGGATAGCAGTGAACTAGGCTATGTCGAATCTCCCCGGGTGGACGAACTGGTGGCTAAGGGCACTACTTTTATTAATACTTACTGCCAGGCAACAGGTTGTGCACCTTCCCGTGCCTCCATGATGTACGGGCGCTATCCCTTCCGGTCTGGTGTGTATGAGTTCGAATACCATAACAATAATGCCGAGCACTGCAGGCCCTCTCTGCCAGAGCAAATGGCTGAATTAGGTTATCAGACAATGCACGTGGGTAAACTTGGCTTCCGGATCAAAACGGTAAAAGATGGCCGGGCAGTAGCGCATCCGGTTTTTCAAACGGATATCGGTTTCAAAAAATTGGGAAAAGACGGGCTTACGGACTGGGGGAAAGATTGGTTCTATGAAATGGACGGCAAGAAACTGGCTGCACCGATAAAAAACCTGGAGTATATCGTCTCCCCTGAAGGGGAATTCAGCTATTTGTCAGATGAACTTGATCAACATAAAGGGGCTGCGGAGAAAGTGACGCAAGACTACGACCTGCTTCGACACTATAATGAAGGACAAGCAAAATCGACCAGTAAGGGGATGATCATCTCTGGTGTAAGCTCCCAGCCCGCCGGTAAAACCCGTGATGGTTACTACACCCATTTCTTGTCGGAGTATTTAAAACAAGAGAATGCTGAATTCTCCGCCGGCAGCCGAAAGTTTAAGGGGGTTGACCCCACTCAACCAGTATTTGCGCACATAGGCTTTGATTTCCCTCATACGCCAGTATTACCACCAGCGAACTACCGGGCGCGTTTTCAACAACATACCTATCAGGTGCCGGCGTTTGATGCAAAGGAACTTGAAGGCATTCCTCAACAGTTGCAGAAACAAATTAAGTCGAAATCCAGTGATCACTTTTCCGATGAGGAAAAACAGAAGATGATTCAGGACTACTATGCCTTTTGTGCCTACGGAGACCAACTGGTCGGGCAGGCAACCGATGATTTTATCGCTTACAGCGAAAAGCACCAGCAGCCCTGGATGATTGTGTACGTCTGTGGCGATCATGGCTGGAAACTTAATGATCATGGTGCAGTCTCGAAGTTCACTACCTGGGAAGTTGATAGCCATAATCCAATTGTTATTGTTTCCTCCGATAAGCAAGCCTTTCCTGCGGGGAAAGTAGTCACGGACTACACTGAATTCGTTGATATTGCCCCAACCATCCTTAGTGCTGCGGGAGCTGACATTGAAGCGAAAGCTTTTAGTTACCTGGATGGTCTGGATATGGCGAAGGTGGCCGCTGAAGAAATCCCCGCCCGGGATTATGTAGTGGGGGAAAGCCATGCCGTAATTGGGCCTCGGGCTTATCTACGGACGAAGGAGTACGTGTTTTCTATGCAAACACGACCCAATAAAATACGTGGTAAAGATTTAGACTGGGCTCTTAAGGTATCCTATGAAGACCTGGATGCAGCCATGTACAATACCGTTGAGGACCCCAAAGAAAAAAACAACCTCGCCTATCATAAGAGCTACCGGAAGATTGCCGAAAAGATGAGGGCAAAACTGACGGACATTGTATTAGGAGACGGAAGGGTAGAAGTGGAGTGGGGCGAGAAAGCTGACGGAACCGAGGTCTTTTACAGCAACTTTGCCCCCGGAGCACATGATTATCGACTAAAGCTGGAGTGATGATTCTTACCGCTTCCACAACAAGCTCGAATCCCCATAACTGAGAAAGCGAAAGTTATTCTCCAGCGCATAGCCGTAGATTCGTTTCCAGTCGTCCCCCACGAAGGCCGCCACGAGTAGTAATAAGGTCGAGTTGGGTTGATGGAAATTAGTGATCAGCCCATCCGCGATTCTGATGTCGCTGGCGGGGGAGAGAAGAATACTGGTATAGCCGTTGAGTTGGTGATTACCGCTTAGGCTCATGAGATCACGAAGGCGTTCCAACCGTTCCAGGGAAGTTTTCTCCGGGAAGTCCGCTTCTTCCGCCGCCCATTGCCCGATGTGGGTGTTGAAACCGTCGGGCTGGTCGGAGCCACTGGCAATGTGAAACAGACTCTCCACGCAGCGCAAACTGGTGGTGCCCACACAAACGATCGGCTTACCGGCGGCGAGCTGCTTACAGATACGATCCACCAACGGAAGGTTGATCTCGAAATACTCCCGGTGCATCTCGTGCTCACCCAGGGTAGGGGAGGAGACGGGCTTAAAAGTGCCAGCGCCTACGTGTAGGGTTACCTCCTCCCAGTCTACACCTCGTTTTTGCAGGGCCGTCAGAATTTCGGGGGTGAAGTGTAGGCCAGCCGTTGGTGCGGCGACGGAACCTTCCGTTTTGGCGAAGACGGTCTGGTAGCGATCCTGATCGGCGGCCTCCGTTTGCCGACCCAGGTAAGGCGGTAGCGGGATGCTGCCCGCCGCAGCCAGTACCTCGCCGAACGTAAGCCCTTCCCCCTCCGGTGTCCAACTAAAGTAGACATCAAAGGAGTTCCCCCGCTGTTTGCCCCGCTCAGCGGTGAGGGTGATCTGCTGGCCGTTAATCTCGACTTCCAGTTCGGCGACTCCGCTCTTCCAGCGGCGGTTACCGCCGATGAGGCATTTCCATTGCACCTGCGTTTGCGCCCCCAATGACATGGCGTACTCGACCGGTTGGAGGGGGTCGAGGCAAAAAATCTCCACCGGCCGCTTCCCCTCCCCAATCGGGAAGTGGAGCCGGGCGTGGATGACTCGCGTCCGGTTACCGATCAGTAAGGTCCCTGCCGGCAGGCGTTCCGGGAGGTCACGGAAGATCCCTTCTGAGATTTTTCCGTCCTGATAGACCAACTGTTTGGCCTCCTCTCGTCGAGCAACGGGGTGGCGGGCGATGCGCTCATCGGGCAGGTCATAAGTGAAGTCAGCAATGGACAGTTCGCGGGCGGAGCGGGGCATACGAAAACAAATTCTGGCGTGAGCGGCAAAGATAATCGCTACGTAGCCCTTCTTTAGGCTATAAAAAGGCGACGTTCATCGAAAAGCGGCTAACATCCAGGCTTGGTATACGTTATTTGCATCCTATTAGGTTTGATTGGTAAAAGCTAATCAGGCTCCAAATCTCAAGACTGGTAATTCAATTATAGATGTCTAACTTCTTTAAAATTTTACTAGGCTCTTGCCTGGGTACCGCCATCGCGCTGATCGCAATGTTCTTCATCGGCTTTTCCGCCATTGTTGGCCTGGCCAGTTCCGGAGAACAAAAACCCAAGGTGGAGGCCAATTCCATTCTTACGCTCGATCTGGCCAGCGTGCCAGAACTCACGGGGAACGCTCCCCTTGATGGCGGTTTTGGGCTTGCTTTCGATACCGACGAAGTAGTGGGACTCCACGATGTGGTTCGTTCGATTGAAAAAGCGAAGACGGATGATAACATCAAAGGCATCTACCTCAGTAGTATGACCAACGGGGTGGCCTACACCAGCTTGCGCACGGTGCGTCAGGCACTGGAAGACTTTCGGGAGTCCGGTAAGTTCGTTGTCAGCTACGCCCCACTCTATGAGCAACGGGCCTACTATCTGGCCAGTGCCGCTGACGAGGTGTACATGGGCCCGCTGGGTGCCGTTGATTTCAGAGGCATTGGAGCTGAGATTCCTTTCTACAAAAACATGCTCGACAAAGTCGGTATCAAGTTCGAGATATTCTACGCTGGAGACTTTAAGAGTGCAACGGAACCTTTCCGCCGGACAGAGATCAGTGAGAATAACCGCATCCAAACGCGCCAGTACCTCGAAGGACTGATGAAGTACATGCTGCAGGACATTGGCGCAAGCCGAAACATCGACCCCGCTCAGCTTAGAACCTACGCCGACGAGATCACCGGCTGGAAAGATCAGGCAGCGGTAGACGCCGGACTGATTGACGGCATTAAGCGTCGGACTGAAGTCGACGCCCGGCTGCACGAACTGGTCGGTTTTGAGATGGACCAAAAACTGAAGACCATCGACCTGCAGGCGTATTTCGAGGCTCGCATGAAAAAACTCAAAGGAGGCGGCAGTAGCGAAGTAGCGGTACTGATTGCTGAAGGCTCCATCGTTGATGGTAAGGGAGATCTCGGGGCGATTGGGGACAAAAAGTACGTTGACGAAATTGAACGATTGACTGAAGACGATGACATCAAGGCCGTCGTACTTCGCGTAAATAGTGGTGGCGGCAGCGCCAGTAGCTCCGAAAACATCTGGTATGCGGCGGAGCAACTCAAGGCGGCCGGCAAACCTTTTGTGGTGAGCATGGGCGACTACGCCGCTAGTGGTGGTTACTACGTTGCGGCTGGCGCCGATTCCATCTTCGCCGAGCCAACTACAATTACCGGCTCCATCGGGGTCTTCATGATGTTCCCCATCGTGAAGGAAATGATGAACGATAAAATCGGGATCAACTTTGACACGGTCAATACTACTCGTAACTCTAATGCCTTCAGCACCTTCCGGGGGCTTGGGGACGAAGAGCGTGTCATCTTGAAGGCGCGTACCGAAATGATCTATAATACCTTCCTGCAGCGGGTCGCTGATGGGCGGGGAATTCCTTTTAAAACCGTGGAAGAGATTGCTCGCGGACGAGTCTACACCGGCGAACGTGCCATTGAGATTGGCCTCGTGGATCGCTTGGGCGGACTCGATGCGGCCATCCGTAGCGCCGCCAACCTGGCCTCTCTGGAAACGGATGACTACAGCGTTGGCCATTACCCTAAAATAAAACCACCCTTGGAGCAGCTGATCGAAGATCTTCTCGGGGAAGATGCGACTAAGGGCTTTGGTAACGCTGCCCTGAAAGACCAGCTTGGAGAAGAGAACTACGAGTACTTCAAATTCTTGCGGGAGACTACCCGCGCCCAGGGCGCCCAGGCCCGGATGACGGAGATGGTGAAATTCTAAGCTCTACCTTACATATAGCATCAAATGAATGCCCGTTCTCCTTTGGTGAACGGGCCTTCGTTTTTATTGGTGATTGATTTAGTGACAGTAGGGGGCAAATCCTCCGGCTAACTTTATCTTCGCCCTCGATTAAAAGCCTGATCATGATTCAAAGAATTCAATCCATCTTTCTCTTCCTGGCCTCCGGTTCCTGTTTTGGCCTCTTCGGTACCGATATGGCGGACACCCCTCAGCCCGTTGCGGAGAGTGCCCTGTTCCAGGATGCCAGCTTCGACCTGTTTGACGACCCCGTTCTTATTGGCGCCTTTGCGCTGGCGGGGGTACTCTTCCTGGCGAATATCTTTCTCTTTAAGAACCGACCGCTGCAGATGAAGATCAACGTTGCTGCTGCAGTAGCCCTTGGAATAGGGGTCGGTTATGGCCTCGTTCGGCTCTTCACGGATAGCGCTGTGAATATGGCATTCCCCGACTTTGGGGTGGCTTTTCCGGTGTTGGCCATCGTTTTTGGTGTTCTCGCCAGCCACTATATCAAGAGCGATGAGAAGTTAGTGCGAAGTGCTGATCGCCTTAGATAGTCGTTTAAACGCCTGTTTTTGACCGATAAAACCTATCTTTAAGACCATCTTGACATAGTTACGTGTAGGTACTCTATATTGGGGCCGCTTACTACTCACCCGCATCACTCGTTTAGTGGTGCACAACTTACTGCAGATGTTACAGGAATTTAAGGAATTTATCATGAAGGGCAACGTGCTCGAACTGGCCGTGGCGGTTATCATCGCCGGAGCTTTCGGTGCCATTGTTGGATCCTTTACAAACGACGTTTTGATGCCACCCATCGGTCAGGCCATGGGAGGTGTTGACTTCAACGAATTGAAGTACGCCCTTTCGCCAGACGTTGTTGGCGCAGACGGAGTCGTCACCGAAGGTGCTGCCATTCGGTATGGTAAATTCATTCAGACGATTATTGACTTCATTATCATTGCTTTCGTAGTCTTTATGGTTGTTCGTACGTACAACAAGATGACCGCAGAGCCAGAAGTAGAAGCCGCTCCGGCTGGACCGTCCGAAACGGACCTTCTCGCGGAGATTCGCGACTTGCTGGCTAAGAAGTAATTCTAGTCTCACCCAAACAGTAAAGACCCGGTTCTCCGTAAGGAGGGCCGGGTCTTTGTATTTACAGGCCCCTGCCTCGGTAACCTTCCCTGCACCTGGCCTGATGACTACTGGTAGGAAACAGTTTATTCTCCTCGGCGTTACTGTTTGTCTATGGATAGAAAAAGAGGTAGAGGAGCAAAAGAAGAAAAGAAAGGCTGGCGGGATCAATTAGCCGCGCTTAAAAATGTACCCCTCTTTTTACAATTGATTTGGCGGACGAGCCCGCAGCTGACCGTTATCAACGTTGTACTACGGATCCTCCAGGCAGCGCTGCCCACGGCTATCCTCTACGTCGGGAAACTGATTATTGACGAGGTGCTACTCCTGCTCGATGGCTCCGGAGACACTACCTTCTTATGGCAGATGGTCGCCTTAGAATTCGGGCTGGCATTAGCTTCCGACTTACTTTCAAGAGGTATTTCATTAGTAGACGGCTTATTAACGGATCTGATCTCCAATACCACCAGTGTAGAAATAATGCGGCATGCTGCTACGCTGGACCTCTATCAATTTGAAGACGCAGACTTTTACGATAAACTCGAGAGAGCCCGCCAATCTACTAGTCGTCGATCTATCTTACTCTCCCAACTGCTGGCGCAGTTCCAGAGTCTAATTACTCTACTGGTGCTTGGCGTTAGTGTGATTGCCTTCAATCCCTGGCTTATTCTGCTATTGGTCCTCGCGGTCCTGCCCAGCTTCATTCAGGAGAATTATTTCAACCAGCAAAAGTATAGCCTCACCCGTAGCTGGACCCCTGAGCGCAGAGAACTGGATTATCTCCGTTTCATCGGTGCCAGCGACGTGACGGCCAAAGAGGTGAAGATTTTTGGCCTGGCGGACTTCATTACCGATCGCTTCGAGGAACTCTCCATGAAGTACTATTACCTCAACCGAAACCTTAGCATTCGCCGGGCGGGGTGGGGGGCTTTCTTTGGCGGCATTAGCTCCTTAACCTATTATGGTGCCTATGTACTCATCATCCTGCAAACCATCAATGGGCAAGTTTCTGTGGGGACGCTGACCTTTCTCGCGGGCGCTTTCCGAAGGATGCAACAAGGCTTACAGACCATTTTGTCACGAGTGGCTACCATCGGGGAAAATGCCCTTTACCTGCAAGACCTTTTCGACTTTCTGAAAATCAGACCAGGAATTGCGGATCGCTCCGATGCGTTACCGTTTCCGGTCAAAATCGAAAAAGGATGGGTCTTTGAAAACGTCAGCTTCCGTTATCCGGGGGCGGAAAAGTTTGCCATTGAAGACCTTAGCTTTGAATTGCCGGTGGGGACCAAGTTGGCATTAGTGGGTGAAAATGGAGCGGGCAAAACAACCCTGGTGAAACTATTAGCCCGTTTATACGAGCCTACTTCCGGCCGGATTTTGCTGGATGGCCGGGACCTGAAAGAATACAAATTGGAGGAGTTGAGGGACAATGTTGGTGTCATCTTTCAGGACTTCTTCCGCTACCAACTTACGGCCCGGGAGAACATTGCCATCGGCCGAATTGAAGAGCTCGAGGAGTCTGGTCGAATCGAAGAGAGCGCCATCAAATCACTGGCGGCTGAAGTCATCGACAGCTTACCCGAAAAGTATGATCAATTGCTTGGTCGCCGCTTCGCCGGTGCCATGGATCTCAGTGGTGGACAGTGGCAAAAAATAGCCCTCGCCCGCGCTTACATGAGGGACGCTCAATTACTTATTTTGGATGAGCCAACCAGTGCCCTG
>CALIGP010000236.1 GCA_938021455.1 uncultured Lewinella sp.
AGAGTTTACTCTGGGCGTAGGCTTTCGTGCCGCTATAATTTTTACCCCCCAACTCGCCTTGAAAAGAATCGAAATCCAGCCCGCCTTTGAAGTGCAGCGCACTACTTACATTTATTACCCGACTACAAAGTCGGCAGCAACGAAGCGCTGGCAGCAATAGCATCGTCAACAAGAAATGCCCCAGGTGATTAACGGCAAACTGCAGCTCATAGCCGTCTTCTGTCATCTCTAGCGCATCGGTGTATACGCCAGCGTTGTTGATCAATACATCCAGTTTAGGATGCTCGGCCAGAAACTCATCCGCCGCCGCCCGAATCGAACGGAAGCTGCTCAAATCGAGTGGTAAAGTATCGATCCGGTGATTGCCCGTCTTGCTGGTAATGGCCTGAGCCGTTTGCTGGGCTTTCACCTCGTCGCGGCAAGCGAGTACCAGGTGGGCACCCCGAGCCGCCAGCCGCTCGGCCGTTGCCCGGCCAATGCCGTCGTTTGCTCCAGTAATGAGAATGGTTTTGTCTTCCATAACCGCTTCAGCACCCTAACACGAAAAGGGGGGGGAAGGGTTGACTACTTTTCCATAGCTTCTCCAGCAAGCCCTAGAAAAGAGCGGCTTAGCGACCTAAATGAACCAACAAGACACTTACGTCTGCAGGGCTTACGCCAGAAATACGACTGGCCTGACCAATCGTCCGTGGCTTCAGCTCATTGAGCTTCTGTCGAGCTTCCTTACTCAGTGACGTTAGGCTCTCATAGTCGAACGTGTTGTGCAGCCGGATGCCCTCCAGGCGGTTCATTTTGTCTACCGCCGCTTGCTCCCGCTCGATATAGCCTTCGTACTTCAGCGTCACTTCGGCCAGGTTGATCGTCTCCGCATCATAGGTAGACAGGAAGTCTGCCAGAGCAGGCACCGCAGTCGCTAAGCCCTCAATGCTGACACCCGGGCGAGTAAGTACGGTCAGCAGCTTTACGCCTTGTTTCAGAGGGGTTTCCCCCTTTGCCGTCAAAAAATCATTAAGCTGATCTGGCGTTACGCTGTGGCTACGAAGCTCCCGCTGAATGGCCTCTACGCCAGCACGCTTGTCGTTGACACGTGTCATGCGTTCCTCCATATTCCGAACGCCGAGAGCTTCAGCCATTGGGCTCAGTCGCAGGTCCGCGTCATCTTGTCGCAGTAAGATCCGGTACTCTGCCCGACTAGTGAACATTCGGTAAGGCTCGTCGGTCCCCTTGTTAATCAAGTCATCGATCAGCACGCCAATGTAGGCATCACTGCGCTTGAGCACCAAGGGCTCCCGCTCCTGAACGGAAAGGGCCGCGTTAAAGCCAGCCATCATGCCCTGGCAACCTGCTTCCTCGTAGCCGGTCGTACCGTTAATCTGGCCGGCAAAGTATAGCCGGGGAACGAGCCGGGTCTCCAACGTTGCTTGCAGCTGCGTTGGTGGGAAGAAGTCGTACTCAATGGCGTAGCCAGGGCGGAACATTTTCGCGTTCTCAAATCCGACGATCTTACGCAGGGCCTTGTACTGTACATCCTCGGGCAAGCTCGAGCTAAAGCCGTTGACGTAGATCTCACAGGTATTCCTTCCTTCCGGCTCTACGAAGAGCTGGTGGCGGTCGCGACCGGCGAAGCGGTCGATCTTATCTTCAATACTGGGGCAATAGCGCGGCCCCAGGCCACGGATGCGACCGTTGAACATCGGGCTGCGGTCAAAGCCCTCCCGCAAAGTATCGTGTACTTCCTGGCTGGTGTAGGTGATGTGACAGGGCATTTGATCCACCAGTGGAGGCGTATCGGTATAGCTAAAGCGGCTGGGGTTTTCGTCACCGGGTTGCTCTTCCATCTTCGACCAGTCGAGGGAGCGGCCGTCGAGGCGAGCGGGGGTGCCCGTCTTCATGCGTCCACTCTCGAAACCAATCTCTTCCAGCTGAGCAGTGAGGCCCGTTGCCGCGCGCTCTCCGGCGCGGCCACCGCCAAACTGCTTCTCGCCAATGTGGATAGTGCCGTTCAGAAAAGTACCGTTGGTCAATACAACCGAGTGGCCGGGAATCTCCAGGCCAAGGCTGGTGTAGACGCCCTTTGCACGTCCGTCCTTGACGATCACGCCGGTAATCATCTCCTGCCAAAAATCGACGTTAGGGTGCGCTTCCAACTTCTGCCGCCAGTTGAGAGCGAAGGCCATCCGATCACTCTGGGCGCGGGGGCTCCACATAGCGGGGCCCTTGCTCTTGTTCAACATGCGGAACTGGACCATCGTCTCGTCCGTGATGATGCCAGAGTATCCGCCCAAGGCATCAATTTCCCGCACGATCTGCCCCTTACCGACACCGCCCATGGCGGGGTTACAACTCATCTGGGCGATGGTGTTCATGTTCATTGTGCCCAGCAGCACCTTCGCGCCAAGGTTGGCCGCAGCGATGGCTGCTTCGCAACCGGCGTGGCCAGCACCAACCACGATGACGTCGTAAGTAGGAAACATATTGACTTTGGTTTGGAGGTATTACTAACGCTTAAAGGAGGCGCAAAGTTACGGCGGAATGTAGAAGGAGGAAAGGCGCACTTTGCGCTGGTTACTCGGCTTATGGACCAGGCCTGGTAATTCCAGCAAAGTACTGGGAAACAAAGCCTACGCACAATTACCACTTTTGAACGTTTCGGACTATTTTCATTGCTCTGCCAAACCGACTTTACCCCAATGATCCTCATCCCCCAACGCCTCTTCACCGACCCCAACGTCCGCACCCTCATGCGGGATGGCAATAACTGCATCCTGCATAAGAAACTGAGCACTGACCTGATCGGCCGCGAAGCCTACGTCGCGAACCACGTCGTCAGCATCGTGCTGAGCGGGGAGCAGATTTTGCGAACCTACGAAGAGACAACTATCCGCGTAAAAGCTGGAGAGATGGTCTTCCTGCCCCGGGGCGTGTATTACGTGACGGACTTGCGAGCAAAAGGCAGCACCTTTCAAAGTGTACTCTTTTACTTCGACGAAGAAACGATCCAGCAGTTCCTCGCCGGAGTAACCGTCGGGGAGATCAACCGGACAGCAGCACCCGAATCTTTACGGTTTCCGCAAACGACCGCAGTCTCGACCTTCAGCGATGCCCTCCTTGCCGTCTACGGGCAGCAACGCTCGGGCAAGGAATTCCTCCGGCTGAAAACTCTGGAACTGCTCCACCTGATGAATACTACGGTGGGAGACCGCGCCTTCGTCGAGTTCCTCTTTCGCCTCACTTTGCCCAAAAAGCGGAACATCAAATCCTTTATGGAGCATAACTACGACAAGCCGCTAAAAGTGGAAGATTACGCTTACCTCACGGGGCGATCCCTTAGCAGCTTCCGGCGTGACTTTCGTGACTACTTCGGCACCACCCCCAACAAATGGCTCCGCCAGCAGCGGCTGCAACAGGCCATTGCCATGCTGGATGCCGGAGAGATGAGCGTCACGGAGCTGTCCTACGCCGTCGGCTACGACAACATCTCCTACTTCATCCGGGAGTTCCGGAAGGTAACCGGGCTCTCCCCGAAACAATACATGCTGGCACGGCGCAACAATGATCGCCCACCGGCTGACGCATGAGTGGCATTGCTGGTGTTTTTGTGCTAGTTCCTGCTTATGCGGCGAACGTCCTTTGTAGCTCACTAAAAAAAGGAAAATGAAAATCACATTCATCGGCCTAGGCATCATGGGCTCTCGCATGGCGGCCAATCTTCTCAAAGAAGATATTGACCTGACGATCTGGAATCGCTCGCCCGAAGCAGCGCATATTCCGGAACTGGCAGGAGCTAGTGTAGCCGAAAGCCTTCCGGGCGCGGTCGCAGGTGCAAAGCTTGTCTTTTCGATGCTCTCTACGCCGGAAGCCGTAGCCTCCTGCTTTTTCGGAAAGACCGGCGCATTAGCCTCGATGGAGCAAGGAGCCCTTTGGGTCGATTGCACCACCGTCAATCCAAGCTTCAGCCGGGAAGCAGCGGCGCAGGCCGCCGCCGCTGGCATCCGCTTCTTCGACGCGCCAGTGGCGGGGTCCAAGCCCCAGGCTGCCGGTGCGCAACTCGCCTTCTTTGTTGGTGCGGATCAAAGCACCCTCAGCCCCATTCAGCCTTACCTGGAGTTGATGGGCGCAAAGACCATTCCGCTGGGGCAGGTTGGCCAGGGAGCATCCTTCAAGATGCTGGTGAACGTCATGCTGGCCCAATCAATGGTCATCTTCTCTGAGTCCGTGCTCCTCGGAGAACAGCTGGGGCTAGACAAAGACTTCCTGCTCAACGTACTCCCCGGTCTGGCCGTCTCTGCACCCTTCACGGCCTTTAAAGCGGAGGCTATTAGGGAAGACAATTACGACGTCCAGTTTCCACTCGAGTGGATGCTGAAGGATCTTCACCTCGCCACCCTCACCGCTTATGAGGCGGACAGGCCACTCTATCTCGCCAACCTGACGAAGGATTTATTTGCTGCCGCAAAGGAAAAAGGAATGGGAAGACTGGACTTTTCCGCCATTCACCGCTCCCTTGCAAATTAATTTAAAAAAAGTATTGGTTTTAGACGCGAACCGCCTGCTTCCGCTTAGGATCAGGCGGTTCTTTGGGTTCAATCGATTGCAGAAATAACCGTCTTCGGCTCGAATCTTTCCTTCTCCCACAAAAGCCGTTAGGAACCGTCTTTCTGAACATAATTTTTGTATACAAAAAACTATCTTTAGTCTTTATCTTCCAAACTATTCTGTTTGGTGTAGCTGAAAATGTCCACCTATTATGCAAAAAAAACGCTCCTCTTTCTTCTCAAAACCCATTTTTCCAATACTACTCTTTTTCCTTTCTTTTTCTACCTTGGTAGCCCAGGAAGTGCTGGAGGATCGGAATTTCATCCGTATAGATCAGTTCGGTTATATGACGGAAGCCAGCAAGGTGGCCGTCATCGCTCTGGCCATAGACGGATACAACGCTGGCAATGGTTTGGCCATTAACCCCGGCGAAAAAGTGGAGGTCATCAATACCGCCACCAATGAAATTGCCTATAGCGATTTCGCAAAAATCTGGAACGGCGGCAGCGTAGACGGGTTGAGTGGAGACCGAGGTGCCTGGTTTGACTTTACTGCCTTGAAGGCAACGGGTGACTACCGCATTCGCCTCACTAAGCTCGACGGCTCGGTGGCAGAAAGCTATGACTTCCGCATCGCGGATGATGTCTACCACGTCGTGCTCCGCAAAGCCGTCAACTTTTTCTACTACCAGCGTTTCAACCAGGCGAAAACCGCAGAATTTGCCAGCGGAGAACCTTGGACCGACGGCGCCTGGTTCGACCGCCCCAATCAAGAAAAAGCCGTTAAGGAACTGGACAACCCCTCCAGCACCCGAGACCTGAGTGGCGGCTGGTTTGACGCCGGAGACCCCAACAAGTACGTCACTTTTGCCGTAGATGCCGTTCATGCTCTCTTGACAACATATGACAACAACCCTTCCTTTTGGAACACTTTCGATTTGGAGATTCCCGAGTCCAGTAATAACACCCCTGACCTATTAGACGAGATCAAATTCGAGATTGATTGGATCAAGCGCATGCAACTCTACGACCCCAACGAAGCCACGGGAGGCATTATTCAGAAGATGGGAATCCTCAACGATGGCGCTTACGTTAGCCCACCCAGCACGGATACCCGGGCTCGTTGGCACAATGGCGTATGCACCAGTTCCTCCATTACGGGTGCGGGTATGCTGGCGCACGCGGCCTTATCTTACAAACGTGCAGGCATCTGGCCCGAGGAAGTAACCGAACTAACCGACCGAGCCATCAAAGCCTGGAACTACTATGAGGAATCTCCTAACAAATCAGAGCGTTGCGACGACGGACGCATCGAGGCCGGAGACGCTGACGGCCCGGGTGACCAGTACGCCACCGAGCACCTGGCCCTGGCGGCCGCGGCCGCTGTCTACCTCTTCGAGCTAACCGGGGAGCAGAAGTATGATGACTTCGTAAAAGCCAACTTCCGCGAAGCCCGCCCCTGGAAGGCCACCGATTGGGGCGTCTACCGCGCCCATCAGGGAGAAGCCTTAATGTACTACACCAAGAATCCGAACGCAGACGCTGGTGCTCGCCAGGAGATCCTCGCAAAAAAAACCGCTCAGGATAAGAGCGAAGGGCCGAACTATAAACTGGCCGAGCGCGACAATCTCTACCGCGCCAAGCCCATCTACTTCAACTGGGGCTCCAACAGTCTCATCAGCCGGCACGCCTCAGACGTTCAGGACTTCCTGGTGTACAACCTTAAGCCTGACAACCGTGATGCTTACACCGAAAGAGCGCAGAGCATTATCAATTACCTGCATGGCACCAATCCTTCGGGAATTTGCCATCTCTCCAACATGTACCAATACGGTGGAGACCTCTGCGCCGATGAAATGTGGCACAGTTGGTTTCACCTTGGCAGCCGCTTTGACAATATTGATGGTAACAACGTAGGTCCGGCACCCGGATTTATTTCCGGGGGCCCTAACCCGCAAGGACAAGCATCCATGCCCATCAAGCTTGGCACCCACACTTTCAGCGCCAGAGCCGGTGAGCAACCCGACCAGAAAGCGTTCAGCGTAGACAACAACTGGCAAAATGGACCATGGGCCTATAATGAGCCCGCCATCTATTATCAGGCGGCTTACATAAAAGCCTTATCCTTTTTTGCGACGGGGATGGCGCCAGCCGGCAGAACCGGTCAGGGCTTCGGTTCCATCAACGACTGCTCGGATGCCGAAGCAGATTTCTCGGTTGCCGCAGATGTTGGAGCGAATGGCACGGTAGAAGAAGACACCAACACCTCCGGTTCCTCGGGTGGCTCGTCCATTGCACTCTTCGATGCTGGCGATGCTGCAACCGTCAAATTTTTCGTTGCTCAGGCAGGCCGTTTTGACCTGGCCGTCCGGGTTCGCGTCGGCGAAGCCGTAGGCACCGAGACCAATCTCGCGGATAAGTACACGCTGGCCCTTGACGGCAACGAACAGGCCTACACTTTCGACGTAACCTCTGTCTCCGGCTTGGAAGGAGACACCTATTGGGGCGAAATAGTACTGGTCAATGCCTCCCTTAGTACAGGTGAGCACACCCTTACGGTAACAGCTAATAATGACTGGTTAAAACTGGACCGTGTTTGTTGGAGAGATCCCAATTCTGTGCCCGAGCCGCCTGATACTGGCGGAGACTTCTGCCTGGAGGCCGAGGCCGCCTTCACCGTTGTGGATGATGCGGGAGAAAATGGTGGCATCCGGGTAGACGACTTCACCCCTGGTGCCAGCGATGGAAAGTATCTCAATATGTTCGACGTAGGAGACGAGGTATCCATTATTATCGAACTTGATGAAGCAGGCATCACCGACCTCCGCTTCCGGCTACGCGTTGGTGAAGCCAGCGGAACGGAGACCAACCTGGCGGACAAATACATCATATCTGTAGATGGCAATACCGTTAGTACCGTTCTAGACGAATCAACCATTTCTGGCCTGGAAGGAGACACTTATTGGGGGGAGATCGTAGCAGAAGGCCTTGACCTTAGCCTGGGCGACCATACCGTAAACATTCGCTCCAACAACAGCTGGCTGAAGTTCGACCGGCTCTGCGTAGAGCCTCAAGATGGCGGCGGCAGCGAGATCAGTTTTGACTGTCAGGAAGTAGAGTCCGTCTTCGAAGTCGTTACTGACGTTGGTACCAACAGTACCGTTAGGTCTGACAACTTTACCCCTGGCGCCAGTGGCGACAACTATATCAACTTATTCGACGCCGGAGATGAAGCCAAAATCAAATTCGAGATAACGAACGGTGGCAAACACGAAATTCGACTACGCCTGCGGGTCGGGGAAGCCGCTGGTACAACAACCAATCTTATCACGGAATACACCATCACCGTTGATGGTGAGGTCCTATCGACGGTGCTTGACGAGTCAACCCTGTCTACCCTGCAAGATGATACCTACTGGGGAGAATTAGTTGGTACCGTTGAAAACCTATCCATCGGCATGCACACACTGTCCGTACGTGCTGACCGGGATTGGCTAAAGTTTGATCGCTTCTGCTTCGGTAATGCAGATGCTACCAGCCTGTTCGGAGGGGAGTCGTTCGTAAGGGTTAACCTACAGCTAAGCCCCAATCCTAACCATGGCAATTTCACTCTACAGCTATCTTCACCAAGCCCCATTTCCCTTACCGAAGCAACGCTCTATAACCTTGTTGGTAGTGTAGTGGCAATAAGCTCTCTTAGCCACCTACCCGCCCGAGAGACAAGCGTGGAACTACAGTATCAAAATCTCAACCTCCCCGCAGGCGTTTACTTGCTTCGTCTGAAATCAAATAGCAGACAGGTTGGCCCAGTGCAACGGGTGATGATTTTGGAGTAAAAAACAACTTACCTATTGACGCAAAAAGGAAGGCCGGCGTCCAGTCTTACCCCATTGAGGTAATGCTGGATGCCGGCCTTTTAACCTTGACTCCCCAAGGGAGTCAATTGGTATTGCCTGAGTAGAGCAAGCTTGGCTAAGCCTCTACTGCAGCGTCTGCTTTCTTTCCCTTACCGTTGCTGGCTGCGGGGGCAGTTTCTTCTTCTTCAAGGCCCATCAGCCTTGCCTTTACCTTTGCTTCGATTTCCTCGGCCACTTCCGGGTTGTCCATCATGAACTGCTTCGCAGCTTCACGCCCCTGAGCGATTTTGGCATCGCCGTAAGCATACCAGGCACCAGACTTAGCGATGATATCCTGGTCAACGCCTAGGTCAACGATTTCACCTCTCTTGGAAATACCTTCTCCGTACATGATATCAAACTCCGCGACGCGGAATGGAGCGGCTAATTTATTCTTGGCCACTTTCACTTTCACGTGGTTACCAACGACATTACCTTCTTTGTCTTGGATGGCAGCACCGGAGCGGCGGATATCCAAACGAACAGAAGCATAGAACTTAAGCGCATTACCGCCCGTCGTCGTTTCGGGATTACCGAACATAACGCCAATCTTCTCCCGCAGCTGATTGATGAAAATACAGCAACATCCAGTCTTACCGATGGTACCAGTAAGCTTACGCATTGCCTGCGACATAAGGCGGGCTTGCAGGCCCATTTTGCTGTCTCCCATTTCTCCTTCTATTTCCGCACGGGGAACGAGAGCGGCAACCGAGTCAACAACGAGAATGTCAACGGCGCCAGAGCGGATGAGGTTCTCAGCGATTTCCAGTGCCTGCTCGCCATTGTCTGGCTGGGAGATTAAAAGATTATCTGTGTCTACCCCAAGCTTCTCAGCGTAGAACCGATCAAAAGCATGCTCCGCATCAACGATGGCAGCGATACCTCCACGCTTCTGACATTCTGCGATAGCATGGATGGCCAAGGTTGTCTTACCCGAAGATTCCGGGCCATAAATTTCGATGATCCGTCCTTTAGGAAGACCACCAATACCAAGTGCAACGTCAAGTCCGAGAGAGCCCGTAGGAATAGCTTCCACATTTGCTGCCTGGCTTTCCCCAAGTCGCATGATGGTGCCTTTTCCATAAGCCTTATCCAGACGATCAATCGTCATTTGAAGTGCTTTTAGCTTAGCGGCGGTTTCTTTGTTTATATCTGCCATTTTTGTTTTATTGAAAGTACTGCTTTTGTTTTGTTGTGACACAAATATAAACACAAGCAAACTATCGCGCAACACTTTACACATAAAAAAGCAAAAATATTTTCACTTTATGACGATAAGAGTCGATTTGTAATCTTTTTGCGTAATGTTTTTGTTTGAAAAGTGACCGCCTAGGTTCATTGCTCCCTATTACCTGCCCTTGCACCTGCGTCCCTCGCCCAAAAAGAAGCGGCTGGCAAATATGAGTCATCCCGGAGTTTGGGTAATATTTCCTGTATTTTCTCCCATGTCCCCAGTTAGATCGGTATAAAAAAGCGATCAGCGAACAGCATTCAGAGCCGTTTTGCCTGAATGCTGTCCGCTGATCGCTAAAAATCATACTCTTTGCCAGAATACATGGTCATCTCACTCAAAAATTAGGGATGAGTCATGTTTGCCAGCCGCAAACTGAGTTCAAATGAACCGCAAGTAGTTTTTTTAACGGAGCACCGTAACGTCCCCTCGATAAACCAGCTTCACATTATCCAGAAACTCTACCTCCACTACGTAAACGAATACCCCTGGGTTAACGGGCTTTCCATTTTGTCCATCTCCTTCCCACAGCTTGATACCATCAAGGCAATTGGGGTCGAAGTTGGTTTCGGAGAAAAGAAGACCTCCCCAACGATCATAGACCTGAACAGAGTTAACTCTTCGAACGCCCTGGCAAGCGAAAATGCGGAAGTCTTCATTTCGGCCATCTCGGTTCGGGCTGAAGACATTCGGGATATAAACGTTTCGGTTAGCATCCACATCCACAAAGATGTTAGCAAAAGCCTGACAGCCATTCATGTTCGTGACCTGGAAGGTATAGTCCCTGCTCTCAAAGGGGAACAGTAACGGATTACGAACGGTATCTGAGCTCAGGAAATCCGGTGGTGTCCATAAGAATTCATAGACATCACCGGCGGGGCTGATGAGTGGATTGAGCCTCGTGAGGCTATCGCCTAACTCGACGGTAATTTCCTCGGGTAGGTCAATGATGATCTGCGGTGGCTGATTGACACTGAAGGTTTGATCTGCAGAACAACCTACACTGTCAAAGACGGTGACGACTACTTCTCCAGCAAAGGCACTACCCGCCTGACCGACGTTGATGCGGAAACCATCATTGTTAACGGAGAAAGAGAAATCCTCGATTCCATTGGAAGTACCGCCGAAGGCTGTGTCGATCAACACGGGCGTCGTCTCTCCAAAGCAGAGCGGCTCCTCAATGGGCAGAACGTTGAAGGTAATGGCCTCTGGCTCTCCGATGGTATAGGAGACGCTGTCCTGACAACCTTCCACATCCGTAACGGTAACAGAGTACGTTCCCGGCAACAGGTCACTTGCCAGCGGAGAGTCCGCCGCAGCAACATTACCTGACCAAGCATAAGGGTTCGCCGCCAGATCGTTATTATTAGTACTGCTAATAAAGACGTTGATCCGACCATTGGCATCTCCGGCGCATCGGACGGTTTCCGTTGACAGCGCCTGATCGACCGTAAGCGTAAGTGGATCTGGCTCGCGGATAACAAATGATTCTGCTGCGGGAGAACAGCCATTCATATCAGTGATCTGAACCTGGTAGGCGTTACCTGCTGCCAGGTTGCTAATGCTATTGTCCGTGTCCGTTGAAGCTGCGCCCCAATCGAAATTATAGCCTGGTGTACCGCCGGTAACAATGGCGGTGGCCGTACCATCCGTCAGTCCATTACAGCTTACGGACTCCGTTTCCAGCATTACTTCAAAAGCGTCAGGGCTACGAATAGTATCGACGAAAGATTCACTACAAACACCATCCGTAACCCGCACAGTAATGGGTCCACGAGCAAGATTGTCCTCTGTATCCATCATCACTCCGAAGGCGTTCCCTCCGGTAGCCGGCCACAGAAAATCATAGGTTCCCTGCGTTCCATCCGAATAGCTTGCCGTGAAGGTAGCCGAACCATCCATCACCATATCATCTGGACAGCTAACCGGTGTAAGTTGAAAAGTACCGGTGATGGCTGGCGGATCGACCAATACAAAAGTGGTATCGAAAGCCGGCAGACAACCATTAGCATCCGTAATGGTGACGGTATAACTGCCCGCAGTCAGATTCGTGAAGGCAGGGTTTTGGATGGGCGCACCAAAAGGATCGGTAGACCATACATAATTATAGGTACCGTCCGCATTAGGAGTGCCACCTAACGGATTAACGAAAATACTACCGTTAGCGTCCTCCGGGCATTGGGGATTATTGATGACAAACTCATCCAGGAATACTTCTCCGGGACTAACGACAACGCCAGGCGCGAAAGCAGTACAAGAGTTGGAGGTGATCACTTCTACGGCATAATTCCCTACCGGAAGATTAGCACCAGTCGTTGCTGTATTTGCTACAGGGCTACCCAAAGTCCCATCGGGGTTAACCCGGAACCAGGTGATTCGGGTAATCGTTTCGCCCATTGGTGGCACAGCAACTACAGTTAGTTGGCCATCAACATCTCCGGGACAAGAAATGAAGCTCGTGTCAACCGGATTTAGTAGCGCGCCCGCAGGTGCATTGATGGTAAAACGAGCCGTGTCGGTACAGCCGTTCATATCTGTCACGATGAGCATATAATTGGTATCCGCGCTCAAGCTGGTCAGGGACATCCCCGGCGTGATGGTGTCCATCGCCATGTCGAGGCTATCGTTTACCCAGCGGTATTCGTAGGGCATAGTGCCGCCAGCAACGGCGGCCGTTACAGTACCGTCGTTACCGGTTGTACAGGTTTCATTGGTAATCGTCAGGTTATCGTCAATCTCCAGGAGATCAGGCTGGGTAATGGTAATGGTATCCGTCGTTTCACAGCCTGCCGGATCTTCATCCCGGAGGACGATCACGTAAGTTCCCGTATCCAGGCCTGAGAAAGGGAGAGGGTCATTATTGACAATTAGTCTTTCAGGACCAACGATCGAAGTAGACAGATTTACAATTCGGGCGAAATAATCCCCAAACGGTGCAGCACCAGTGACCGTACCGCTAACGTTAATCACGGCGTTGGCATCTTCAAAGCAGGCGATGCTATCAATCGTAAAGTTGATGCCCAATATTTTTTCTGCAGAAAGGGTAAAAAGGGAGGTATCGGCACATCCTTCGCTATCGGTTACGAAGACTTCGTATTCGCCGGGGAGAAGATTGTCCCGGAAGGAAGTCGACACACCAGTATCTGTACCCAACGCTCCTGGCCACTCAATACTATAGGGACCAACGCCACCCTGAGCACCTACGGCAATGGAACCATCCGGCGCTCCGGAACAGGTAGCATCATCAATATTCATGGTCGGGGTGGTTACCGGATCGGGATCGCCGAGTGGACCAATATCCGTGCTGCTACAAATGCCATTCGGTGCCGTAACCGTCACTTCGTAGTTTCCGGCGGTCAGATTGCTGAGGTTTTCGCTGGTTTCTGTGCTGTTCTCCCAGGCAAAAGTATAGCCTGCAGTTACGGGGTCCACGACGAGTACTCCGTTGGCAAATACATCTGCGCGAACAGCTCCATCGTTGAAGCCGGCACAAGATGGGGCATTTTCTACCAGTACAATAACGTTGACGTCCAGGCCAGACGCTACCTCAATTTCCTGTAGAACAATAGCTCCGTTTCCATCCACTACCCGGACCTCATAGGTCGCCGCCTCCAGGCTCGGGAACGTTATCGTTGCGGGAACTGTGTTCTGAGTCTGTGAAGGTCTGAAGCCTGGCTCCAGTACAGGAATTATCTGACGAATAGAAAACTCAAATGGCCCTTCAGTACCAGAGGCCCGGACCATAATACTTCCATCATCGCTATCGACACAGACTTCTCCTTCCGGGTCAAGCTCCACTAGGAAGGCCTGATCCGTTACGGAGATAGCTCCTGGACGCCCGGTCAGGTTTCCTGACCCTTCGTTTTCCCGGGTATATTCTCCTGGTATTGTTCCTGCACCGGTATTATAGTCCAACGGGCTTTGATCATCCAGGTCACCAATAATGGTAAAACAAATATCAAAAATTTGCCCGCCTTGTGAGATGGTCGACGGTCCGGCAAAGTTGTCACTATAAATGATACGCACGGTTCCTTCGCCAAGGGTGCCACCACTACTTGTTGGACCATTGAAGGCAACGGCAGCCGTCAACTCAGTGCTGAAATTGTTTAAGCTGTCAAAACGCAATACTGCCGGATCAAACCCAAGCTCAAACTGAAAGGCCGTAATATCCGTAAAGTTATCTACCGTTACGGGGAAGCAAATTGACTCGCCCGGCAGTCCTGTTCCGAAGGGGAAGTTAAACCCTACGGGCAGTGTACATCCTTGCGTATGCACAATTGTTTCTTCAAATAGGCAGCTGAATGCGTCTTCGATGGTAAGACGGTAAGTGCCAGGAGTTGGCACCTGGTAACGAACGATAGCATTGTGAACGATATCCTCTGCTGGCGTCAGCACTGAGGCCCGGGCGCCTGTGGTTGTTTCTTCAATGGTAATGGTATACCCGGTTCCCCCTCTCAGTTCAGGGGTACCGCCCCGCACATCGAATAATCCCTGGCAATCGTTAATGGGGCCAGTGGGTAAGTTGGCTACGTTAACCGGATTGAGGAAAGCTACCTGAAAAGCCTGGTCGACTGACACATTGGTGCACTCCTGCGTTAAATTCGTAGATTCAAATTCGGCAAAACCATCCATGCTAAACGCATCAAAGGTAATGGGAGCAATCGTCAGCACAACGGGTGTTGGCTCACCGGTTACGGAGGGAAAAAGAGCCGGGATGGTGAAACCTCCTTGCTCATCATTAGCGATAATAATTTGGTAGTCCCCTGAAAGATAGCCAGGGTTATTAACCGCAACAGCCAAAGAATCAAAGGGAGGTAGTCCGTTATCCGTTACGCATGCGTCCATTCTGATGGTATCACTAGTGGGCCCAGCAATCGTTGGAGCACAGTTGTAGAAAGCAAACCCTACTCCGGGAGTAGTCGCTGGGTTAGCGTCTCCAGAGATATTTTCGGAGCCAGCCAATATATCCACCGAAAACTGGTCGTTGAAGCAGAGGAAAATCGTATCCGGCCGTTGAACGAAAGTTCTTACGTCGGTAAGCTGAATATTGGAACCGAAGCTGGTGCTCTGCATCACGAAGTCACTGAACTCGCTTACCTCGCCAGCGTCGTCGTCGCAATCCATCTTGAGC
>CALIGP010000237.1 GCA_938021455.1 uncultured Lewinella sp.
ACCGAAGGGAAAAGGGAGCCGAAGGGTGCCCCGAGGGGCTAGTTGCAAACAGCCAATAACTTAAATTACCCTGCACTTCGTTAGAGCTTCGTAACGCAGGTCTGGGCTTTAGCCCGGATAAGGCCGTTCCAATGAATGCCTTCTCTTAACACCTACAACATACGGTAGCCTACAAGACAACAAGACTACCAAACCACAAGACTACAATCACTCCTCCAAGTGCAACACCAACAAAGGCGTTGTCGGGTGCAACACCATCTGCCGCGTTTCGCTAAAGTGAAAGAGACGTTGCCAGAAACCCCGGTGGCGGGTGACCATGACGGCCATGTCAATGGGATGGCTTTTCAGGTACTCAACAAGACCTTCCTGTACACTGTTGGCGGCAACTTCCTTAATTTCGAAAGAAAACTCCGGGTCAGGGTTATTGAATAGCGGAGCGAAGAGGCGCTCCCGCTGTCCTTCGTGCAGGCCTTCTTCATCGTTGACGTGCACGAAGTGTACACGTCCGTTGAAGAGTTCGTTGAACTCCATGAACTGCAATACAGCCCGCCGACTCAGTGAAAGGTTGTTACTCGCGTAGAGGATGTTACCGAAGTCAGCAAAAACAGCCTTACCAGGAACGAGCAGTACTGGACAGTTGGCCCGTTGGGACACCGCCGAAGACACACTTCCGAAAAGCTCTTCGAGCAGATCAGACTCTCCGCTGGCTCCCATCACAATGAGATCGAACTGCTGGCTGTGATCAACAATTTTATCCGCTGCAAAACCCAGTAGTAGTTCGCTTTTGCGGGTAAGCCCCTTCGGGGATTTGATGGCAGAGAGGTACTCTCCCATGCGTTCGTCCCGCTCTTCCATCAATTGCCCTACGGGAGCAATGGTAAGGGAGTCTGCAGAGGCCGTCTGTGGCGTAAATACGTGAATGGCTTTTACTTCTGTAATACCGATATGTTCCGCCAGGGACTCAGCATATTGAAGGGCAGTGGTGGAGCCCGCGCTGAAATCAACGGGGACAAGAATTCGACTGATCATGAAGATGACATTAGGGGTGGCAAGATAGACAGGGAATGAGGACTAATTTACATTCGGACACAGACTTTAATACAAAAGTCTCCATCCATTTTTCGTTCAATGCGTTACATACAGCAGACAAGACGTCTAAACGATTATGCTGACAGCCTTTCTTCCACTGCTTTGCCACTCCCGAAAAACCCGGGTTGAAAACACCATGCCCGTTAAGGGGCAGGATAACTGGTCATTACGTCGTTTTTCTTCTGCTGAAGACCTTAAAATGGCTTGGCCGGAGACCGGTCGGGAAGATGATTTCTGGATCAGCCCCGAAACATTAGCCTTCCAATTCAACCAGCCCCAGGGTTTAGGAACAGAAGCCATCTTACTCCACAACACTCTGGACGATCGGCTCATCTTACTTACCGCTCAGACCTTCTACTTCAACGCTGCGGGGCAAGTCAGCAACTCGGCCAAGGGCGATACTTCTAGCTACGATTTCCGCCGAAGGTTACTGTCTCCTTTCTCCTTCAAGGTCCTGTGCCTCGGGCAATTCCTGACCTCCGGGCCATTTGCTCAGGATGGTCTTCAGCGTCTATCCGCCCCCGAAGCAGCTGAATTATTACCCGCTGTGGCCGCAACGCTAACGAGCTGTCATCCATCCTACGTTGCCGTATTGATCAAAGACCTTTACCCCCTCTTGCATCCAGCAACGCGAGAACTCAAGGCAAAAAAGTTCCACCTCCTGCCCGCTGACCCGGTCATGGAACTCCGGTTGGAAAAGAGTTGGGAGACGATGGATGATTACCTGGCTTCCCTCACCAGCAAATACCGCGTTCGATACCGACGTGCACGATCAAAATTCACGGGTATTAGTCGTCGACGGCTTAGCCCCCAAGACGTAGTGTTCTGGCGTGATCGAATGTATAACTTATACCGTTCCACCAGTTCGGGAGCTGATTTCAACGCCGCTCACCTAACCCCGGAATATTTTCCTTGGTTGTCTCGTGTTCGTAGCCAGCAAAAAAAGCGAACACTGCAAGCTGAATTGATTTCAGATAGCCCGTTTGCAGTTGTAAAGCCGCCGGAATTCGACGCTTCAGGAAACCTGCTGTTCGGTTACTTCAACTCAAAAGGAGAAATGATCGGCTTCACCTCTGCCATACCCAATGGCCACGTTATGCATGCTCACTATCTAGGGATAGAGGATAGCTATAAGCACAGCCATCATCTCTACCACAACATGCTTTTCGACTTATTGGAAGATGCGATTGTTGGTGGCTTCGACAAACTGGATTATGGACGTACAGCCCTCGAGATTAAAAGTTCCCTTGGTGCTACCCCGGTCGATTATGCTTGCCTGATCATGGCTCGCCCCTGGTTAATCAATGGGTTAATCCCACTCTTCACGCCCGCCGTTTACAAAGCGCCAAAGTGGACGCCACGGAATCCCTTCCGCCAAAACACCTAAGCAAAAGTGCCGATTTTCCGGGATCGTCATTTTTTTGACATTAAATAGGATAAGTGCCAACCTTTTAGATTGTCAAGAGGTTCTTTGGATATATAGGAATGTAAGAAATATTATGTTGAATTTTGTTCAAATTTCTTTGTTCAAACGACAATAATCCGATAAATTACATCGTCCTGCTTTTGATTATTTTACTGCCAATTACCTGAGAGCTTATGAGTCCTGCCAGAAATCTGAAGTATCGCTATCTGAAAACCAAAATGGCCCTGAGTCAAACCGTACAGGCTATATTGGACATCAACCGAAAGCGCCGGGTCTTCCGGGAAGATACCTCCAGGCGGGAAGAACTAGCCGAAGAGCTGAAAGTATTGAATGCTGTGGCAGAAAATCATGCCATGCGCCTACGCACTTATGAGCAAAGATTGCAACAGGAAGATCGGGCCTGATTTCAGCACAGCGTCATAAAAACGAATCCTTTAGCGAAAATTCGCTAATTAATTTCCAGAGGCTTTCAGACCTCTGTATATTTGCGGGCGCAGCCGCAGGTGCAAAGTATGTTTTCCGGGTAGCAAGGTAGAGCAAGTCGTTATTAACGACATCCTCTGCTTTTTCAATTCCCCCCTTGCTCCTGCGTTCGCGCCTCCTTGTTTGCTACTGGCAAATAATCAACTGAACTCGATCTAATCCAAGCCTATGAAAATGCTTGTCTGCGTCAGCAAGACGCCTGAGACTACGACAAAAATCCAGCTCAACGGAGACCACTCCGACCTGGACTACAGTGGTGTAAACTACATCATGAATCCTTACGATGAGTGGTACGCCCTGGTGCGTGCCCTGGAGTTGAAAGAAGCAGGAGGGGGTAGTGTTACCATCTTGAATGTGGGCCCTGCGGACAACGATTCCGTTATCCGCAAAGGTCTCGCTATCGGTGCCGACGACGCCATCCGCGTGGATGCTACCGGAGGCGGAAGTCTTTTCATCGCCAAACAGATTGCGGCCCAGGCCAAGGCTGGCGGTTACGACATCGTCTGGTTCGGCAAGGAAACCATTGATTACAATGGCTCCGAAGTAGGTGCGATGGTTGCTGAGTTACTTGACGTAGCCTACGTTGGCGAAGCCAGCCACCTGGAGATCAGCGGCAACACCGCCACGGTCACCCGTGACATCGAAGGCGGCGTAGAGGTCGTTGAAGTCAACACCCCATTCGCCATCAGCGCGGCTAAGGGCATGGCTGAACAGCGTATCCCTAACATGCGTGGCATTATGATGGCAAAGCGTAAGCCGCTCAATGTCGTTGCCGCCGAAGATGCCGCAGCGACGACCAGCGTTAAGAGCTACGAACTTCCTCCCGCCAAAACGGCCGTCAAACTAGTTGACCCGGAAAACATGGAAGAGCTCGTTAGAATGCTGCACGAGGAAGCGAAGGTCATCTAAGCAGTCGTTTCTCGCATTAATTAAAGAACTAGCCGGTTCTTATTAACCGGCCTCAAAATATAGAACTATGGTACTCGTATTCGCGGAAGCGACTAACGGAAAGTTCAAAAAGGCCGCTCATGAGGTGGTCACTTACGGCGCTAAGACGGCGGCCGCTTTGGGCACGGAGTGCGTTGCACTTACTCT
>CALIGP010000238.1 GCA_938021455.1 uncultured Lewinella sp.
CGTCGTTATCTTGAACGTAAAACTTGACAAACTCAAGATTTCTTAAGCGCTCATTTTCAGTAGATTCACCCGGTTGAAAGGCAAGTTCATCGAAGGTGGGTTTATCATGAATACAGGCAACTCCATCTTCGTAAGCAATCGGGCGGGCAGTATTGAACGGGCTGCGGGTGGGGAAGTCGATGAGCTCCGTCAAATCGTCCACCCCGTCTTTGTCCAGGTCCGCTGGCGTAGCCCGTGGGTAGCGGCGAACGCTGTAGGCTGCCTCCGGCAACGCCGCCAGGGGTTCGGTCAGCACGGCTCTTTGTCCCTCACTTTGCACCAGCGTCCGCGCCCGCCCTTCCGCAAAGAGCACGTAGTAGAAGTCGGTATCGTTAGCCACCTCTATGCTGGGCGTGCCTTCCGCAGCAACGACGTAGGTCATAATGGGCACCTCCTCCTGGGCCAGACACCAACCGGAGATAAATAACAGGACCGTCAATAGTTTACTACGCATGGGGCAAAGTTCGGCATTTGTTATATTTGTTTTCAACAGCTCCCTTCTTTTATGAGAATGATTGTCTTCTGTACGCTAGTTTGTTTGCTTGCATTCTCCTGTGAAGAGAAAGGTGATTTAACGCATGTGGACACTTCCCTCTTCGACCAACTATTCAGTGAAAGCGGTGAAGACCACGATTTTACGGTGGGTTACGACGTCCTTCAATCGCCAGTTCCCGGGAGTGAGTTGCGAGAGCGATCCTTGTTTTTTACGACCGAAAATGTACTAAGTAATTATACCCTGCGCGGTTCCACGGCTGCTTTGGTGGTACACATTAATGGAACCGAAAACGAAATTAGTGCGCTGGATACAGACTTGACCAATAATAACCAAGTGGAGGCCTTGTTCTTTGATGAACTTGACCTGGAAAATAATACGGCCAGCGAGGGCTTTTCTACTTTCAGAGCGGGATCCTTACGCTTGGAGATAGACAACTCCGGAGCTTCAACGGTCATTATCGAACTTACTCACCCGGAAGATGGAGAGCTAACTTTCCGCTGGTCTGGCCTGCTCCAATCAGCCAACACCCTTTTCTGATGTTGAAATTTTTTTCACTCCTTTGCTTGACCTTACTGATGAGTTGTACGGCTGAACGAGACTCGGTTACCGAGCCTCAACTACCTACCACCATCATGGCCGTCTTCGCCCACCCGGACGATGAGACGACCGTCGCTCCCATCCTGTCAAAATACGCTGCCGAAGGCGCCACCGTTCACCTCGTCATTGCCACTGACGGCCGCTACGGTGTCACGGATCACGCCGGTATTCCTGCTGGCGATTCCCTCATTGACGTGCGTAAAGACGAACTGATTTGCTCCTGCCAAAAACTAGGCATCGAGCCACCCCTCCAGCTCACTGGCCGGGACATGATGGGGATGGAAATAGGGATGGACGCCTTCTTCGGAGAACTCATCGGTATCGAAGATCAGCTCGAAGCCGTCATCGATTCCATCCGCCCCGATGTAGTGATCACCTTCGGCCCGGAAGGGGATTCCGGTCATCCGGATCACCGTCTCACGGCAGCGGTCACCACAGAGCTTCTCCTCTCGGGCAAACTTAGTTATCTTCCCGAACTCTACTACTTCAGTCATACCAAAACGCAGGCGGCTAAATTCGGCGATTGGCACCTAAACTATGCCAACGAGGAATACCTCACTACCCAGATTCCCTTTTCCGAAACCGACGCCGAACGCTACTACGACGCTATCCGCTGCCACCAAAGCCAATTCTCTACTCAGCAGATGGAGGAATGGATCGCAGCAGAACGCGCGGACGAAGACAAGCGCATTTTCTTCCGAAAAGTGGTGCTGGCGAAGGAGCGGCAGACGGGGTTTTAGTCTGTTGGTTCGTTAGGCTGCCGCACGTTGGAGGGTTAAAGTAACTAATACATACAAGTATGTTCGGTGCCACCGTAGCCTACTTGAACCTTCCACCGGCTGAAGCCGGTGCTGGTGTATTAAGTCCTTCGGACTGGCCCTTGATTTGGTACTGTTCCATGGCTCAGCTTTACCATTGTTAATAGGTACATGCCACGAATTTTCTCCTCAACCTCCTCCTCTCTTCCGGAGAACATTGCCGCCTGCCCCACCTCCAACGTGCGGTAGCCCAAAAGACCAAAGAACCAAAGAACCAAAGAACCAAAAAAGCCTACGGCTTTTTCGCCTCCCTCACCATCTTCTTCACCTCCTCGCGTAGCTTCACGGCGTCGTAGACGATACCGTCTTTGATGGTGTAGAGAATGCCCTTCGTAGTGGTCACTTCGCCATCGTCGTCGAGGCGGGTAGCGCCGGTGCCGTAGAGGACCTTCAGATCGGCCAGCGGGTTTTCGCCGACGATGACTAGGTCGGCCAGTTTACCGGGCTCAATGGTACCGATCTCGTTTTCCATGCCGAGCGCTTCTGCCCCGTAGAGGGTAGCGGAGCGGATGACTTCCAGCGGGTGGAAGCCTGCCTCGCGTAGTAGCTCCAGCTCGCGGATGTAGCCGAAGCCGTACGTCTGGTAGATGTAGCCGGAGTCAGATCCGGCCGTTACCCGGCCGCCCCGATTCTTGTATTCTGTAATGAAGGCCATCCAGAGCTGGTAGTTTTTCTTCCAGTCTACTTCCTGCTCGGTACCCCATTTGTGCCAGTAGCTGCCGTGACTGATGCGGCTGGGCTGAAAGAACTTCCAGAGAGTGGGCAAAGTGTACTCGTCGTGCCAGTCGGCGTTGCGCGCGCGCATTACATCACGGTTGGCGTCGTAGATATTGAAAGTGGGGTTGATGGTGAAGTCGAGCTCCAGCAGTTCGTCCATCACTGCGTTCCACTTGTCGGAGCCGGGCTTAGCGGCTTGTTGCCAGAGGCGGCCGGCTTCGCCGAAGCGATCCTGCTCGTTCTGGTAATTGTAGTCCACGGGGTAGTCCTGTACGGTGCGGTCGGTGAACAGCGCTTCGGGCAGACCGTACCAGTGCTCCATGGAGGTAAGGCCGGCGCGGGCAGACTTGAGGACGTTCCAGCGTCCCACGTCCATCTGCGCGTGGTGGCAGGCGCTGCGCAGGCCAATTTCTTTGTTGGTCTCCAGGGCGGCTTGCATCAGCATTGGGCTGGCGCCGAAGAGCTTGATGCCGTCGGCTCCTTTGGCTTTGTTGGCGCGGATCCATTCCTTCACTTCTTCAGGGTTAGTGAAAGGTTCCTCGCGGCCCATCCCGAAGCCGGTGTAGGCGCGGATGCGGGGCGAAGCGATCTCGTTGCTGGCGGAGCGTTTTTTGTGGTCCAGCGTCCAGTCCAGGCCGTTGAAGCTTCCGGGTTCGCGGATGGTGGTGATGCCGTGGCTGAGCCATAGTTTGAGGACGTAGTCAGCCGTTGTGCCCTGGGCACGACCGCCCATGTGGCCGTGCATATCCACGAAGCCGGGCATGGCGTACATGCCGGAGCAGTCGATTTCTTTGCCGCCTTCTTTCAGCTTTGGGCGGCGCCTTTCGTTGATCTCCACGCCGGGGAAACCGACGGTACTGGCCGAAACAATCTTGTTGCCTTCGATTACAATGTCCACTGGGCCAATCGGCGGGGCACAGTTGCCATTGATGAGTATCAACCCACGGAGAATGAGCTGAGCGTGAGGCCCGTCACCGAAAGCATCTCCGCGCGGGGCCGCTTTTTCTTGTTGGGCGCTGACGCAGGTGCAAAGAAAGACCAGGAAGCAGAGTAGGGTGGAACGCATGGGTTTTTATCTTTTGGGTAAGGTAAGAAATCTTGGTAGTCTGACGTCATTGGCCAATGGATGAATAGCTCGTCGACCGAGAATTACGACAAAGGGGTTTTGCTCGTCTGGCGAGTGGGGTTAATTACTCATCCAGAATTTTCTTGTAATAAAATTTATGCTATGGTCTTAACTCGCCAACTCGCGAGCAAAACCACTTATTAAGCGTGGAGGCCCGAATTGACTGGTGTCTATAGGTTTTCCCCCATATGAAAAGGGGAGTTTCTATAGACTGAAATCTTGGTAAATACCCATTTCAATCCGCCATGAGGTGCTTCACCTTTGCATCGCATTCCTATAAGACTAAATCCATTAGAAAATGAAGGTTAAGAAAATCATTATCCGGCACATTGCCGGAGCTAAGGCTAACCAACAGGAAGAATTTAACTTCGACCAAAACGATCAAATCTCCCTAGGGAGGGCGAGCACCAACGATGTAGTTTTCGATCCCGACCTTGATGGTGGGGTTAGCCGGGACCATGCCCTAATTGTCAAAGGAGAGGAGGCCGGGACCTTTTTCATCGAAGACAAAGGAAGCCTGAACGGTGTGCTGGTCAATCATGAACGGATTGAAAGCCGGGTAGCGATTTATCCGCAGGATGAAATCCAACTAGGCATAAAAGGGCCAAAATTTGTCTTTGATCTGTCTCCTCGTCCTGCCTTCGCTAAGGCCACGGAGCTCATCAGCCTTGATGCTGCAACCAGGGAAATTGCTGTTGAGGACTTGGAAGGTCCTGTCACTCCTGAAACTCCCGCTAAGGTTGGTATCGGCCAGGAAACTCTGGAGAGAGTTATCGTTGAAGAACGCAAAAAAACAGGCTTTAATGTCGCAGCTATGTTTGCCGGTTTACTCATTATTGGTTCGGCTTTGGGCTTTACTTTCCGAGACAAGCTATTCGGTACAACGGTAGTAGAAGGACCGAGGACGGTAATACAATCCGACACTACCATCATTACCAATACGGGGATGGATGCCGAAGCCATCGCTACGAACAACGTGCACAAACTGGTGCTCATCGAAACAGGCTGGAAACTGGTACATGCACAGTATGGTGATGATATTTACCACGAGTATACCACCATTAAGCACCCTCAAACGGGTGAGCCTCTTCGTTTACCTATCTTCTTACAATTAGGGGATGGAAGCATAGAACCATCTCTTGAGTTACGAAGAAACGTTCAAGACGGCGAACCTATCGTAAGTGCTGGAACAGGTACTGGCTTCGTAGTAGATAAAGCGGGATACATAATGACCAATAACCACGTTGCTAATGCCTGGCAGGTAGTACCTTACTATTGGCCACAGGGAGCACAACAGGGCATTTTGCTTAAAAATGTTGGTGGTAAATGGCAGAGTGGTGGCATTATAAACTCCCCATCCGGATGGGTTCCTGGTGCTACTCAACTCTTCGGAAGGGAACCGATTTCTGGTACAACGATAACTGCGGAGGCTACTTATATGGATGTCACTTTTGCTAAGACATCCCAGCGCACCAAAGCAACCATTACCCGGGCCAGTAGAGAGCACGATTTAGCGATCATAAAAGTAGACCTTATTGGAGGTGTGGAACCTGTCAAATTTGCGGACGCTTCAGAAGGCGTTCGTCCCGGGCAGGAGGTAATCTGTATGGGCTTCCCGGGCTTGTCTCCTGACGTGATCCTGGCCACTAAAAACGAGAACACCCAAGCCGTTTCCTATAAAACAGTTCCTGACCCAACGCTTACGGATGGGCGGGTAAGTAAGGTGATTCAGAATACTAGCGATGCGGGTATTGACACGGACAAACAGGTATTCACTTTCCAGGGAGAGTCTTACCAGTTAACCTGCGATACCGGCCCGGGGAATAGTGGAGGACCCATTTTCAATAAAAATGGTGAAGTCATTGGGATTTTGAACTCTGGCCGTATGGATTCCAGGAGTGTAACAAAATTCAGCTACGCAGTACCGGCTAAATACGCACTGAGCCTGATGCGCACGCAGACGGTCATTAACTAAATCTCCTTTCGGTAAAAGTCGCCCCTCATGTTTTTTTCCTTTTTTAATAAACGATCCTCTGGTATGAATACCCCACCTGATGCATTGCATCAGGTGGACTATCGGGCCTTCGCCGCAACAGATATTGGAAACGTAAGGAAAACAAACGAAGATGAAGTGCTCTTTGTCCGACCTCATGATACGACAATCCGTCGTGATAAAGGGGTCTTGGGTATCGTAGCGGATGGAATGGGGGGACATAACTGTGGCGAAGTAGCGGCACGCATGGCGGTTGAAACCATTTCTGAACAGTTCTTTACCTCCAAAGGAGATGACTTGCTCAAAGGCTTGGCAAAAGCGGTCGATAAAGCCAATGGGAACATCTTTGGTTTAGCTCAGTCTGATGCTACTCATAAGGGGATGGGGACGACCTGCGTCGTAGCGGCATTACGCGGCAAGGAGTTGTGTTTAGCACACGTGGGAGACAGTAGAGCCTACAAGGTGTCAGCAAGGGGGATTTCCCAATTGACGAAGGATCATACTTATGTTCAGAGTCTTTTTGACCAAGGGATTATTTCCGAAGAGGAAAAAGATAGCCACCCCGAGAAAAATTACATTACTAAAGCCCTGGGTACCCGGAAGCAAGTTATCCCTGATGTTTTTCGGGTACCCGCTTTATTTGAGTCTGATGATCGTCTTTTGTTGTGTACGGATGGATTGTACGATTACTTATCTGCAGAAGAAATTTACGGCATTGTACTTCGAGAGAAACCATCGGAGGCAGCCCGGATCATGATAGAAATGGCGAAGAACCGGGGTGGACATGATAATATGTCCTTGTTGATCCTTGAACAGCGCCCGGATACCACCACTTTATCTGTCACCAAAACAATCTCTTAAGTATGGTAGGACGGAAAATTGGCCAATTCCAAATAGAAGAGGAATTGGGAGTTGGCGGCATGGGAACAGTATATAAAGCCAGAGACACCCGACTAAACCGGTATGTTGCCATTAAGGCCTTACACCCTCACGTCTTACGTGACTCACAAGCGTACCGAAGGTTTAAGAATGAAGCACAAGTATCCGCACAGTTAAGTAATCCCAACGTAGCGACTCTCTATGATTTTATCAAGGAGAAGGATCAGAGTTACCTCATTATGGAATATATCGATGGGATAACGATTGAAGAGCGATTAAAAAGGGAAGGGGAGCTATCTGTTGAAGAAACGATTCATCTGTCTAAGCAAATACTAAACGGTCTTTCTGAAGCGCACCGGCTTAATATTTTACACCGGGACCTAAAGCCTGCCAACGTAATGATTAAGGCAGGAAATTATGCTAAATTGATGGACTTTGGTATTGCGCGATTGGAAACCGCGACCCGGCTTACCGCGAATAATAAGGTAATTGGTACCGTCGAGTATATGGCTCCGGAATTGCTGAAAGGAAAGGAACCTTCGAAAGCATCGGATCTTTATGCCGTAGGAGTCTTGATTTACGAGATGCTTACCGGGAAGACTTTGTTTGTGGCCAAAAGTGAAGCGGCCCTTGTTTATAGTATTGTAAATGAAAAGCCTAAGTTAGACTTGTCGGGTGTTCCTCCTGAGCTTCGGAGAATCGTTAAGAAACTGACCAATAAACTACCCCAAAACCGATACTGGAATACGGAGAAAGTTTTAAAGGACCTCTCGGCAATCTCAATAGAAAAAGGGCGTTCTGGCGCCTCGTTACCCTCTTTGTCCATAAAGTGGCCTGCTGCGGTTTCAATGGGGAATAGATCGTCTTTAAGTACAAAGCTTTTAAACTGGGCCGGTCAATGGGGAGGAAGTAATAAAACCAAATTAGTATTGTTGGGCAGTATTATAATCAGCCTTTTTATTGTATTAGCAGGTAGCCTTATTCCGTCTGGTACGAGGAGTAACAACTTACCGCCGGCTGAAGAGAGGGTCGCGGAAGACCTAGATGATGAAGGAGTATTTGTACCTGAGAGTCAGAGCTATGCTGGAGGAACAAGTACGCGAAATGTAAAAAGTGTACAATACCCTGACCAATCCACCCCTTCGAGATCCCCCCCAGTGATTATAGAAAAAGAAGTGGAAACTCCAGTAAATACTGAACCTCGGGTGAATAGGCCTGAACCCAAGCCCAAAGAGCGAGTATCGCCTGCTCCGGTCACGATATCAAGCGTAGCTTCGAGTGAAGAAGAAATAACCACTGAAAAGCAGGTGGCTAAGTCAATAGAAATTATAGAGCGCCCAGCGTCACCCAAAGAAGAGGTGGTGGAAGAGCAGAAGACAGAGCAAGAAGTTCCCAAAAAGGAAACAGCTGAAAAAATGTCTATTGCCTTAAATAAGGGCAAGGCAACCAGTATTAGCATCCCTCAACAATATTTACCAGTTGTTTTTGGCCAGGCTATTAGTAGTGAAGAATTTCAGTCAGGCCAGGTAGTATACTTTAAAGCTGATGGTAGCGTGATGGTAGGAGACGCGACGGTTATTGCCCGTGGTGCCCGTGTCCGGGCTAGGGTAAAGACGAATGCTGTAAAGAAAAATGGTAAGACAGAGTTTTCTATTGCTATTGATGCCGTAGAATCTACCGCAAAAAAATGGGTGTCTTTGGTTTATCCGGAGTATAGTCTTATTCAACAGGGAGTGATTTTGTTCCCGGCAAAAACAAGGCTTTCCCGAGTCAAAATAAAGCCTCAATCAACAATAATTTACGAATAATCAGAAAACGAATTTCTATGAAATTACTGGCAACAACACTACTTTTTTTTGCATGCCTAACGCTTTTGGCGCAGGATGTTTCTTCTACTACTTCGGGTTTTTCTTTTGAAATTGGTGGGGAATACGCTGGTTGGTCAAGCAATAGCAATTTTATTAGCGATTTGGCTGAGCTAGACCCGGACGGATATGGTTACAAACTTGGCGTTGCTTATGGGTTTTCAGAAAAACTGAGCTTAAGCATGGCTTACAGCGGTGTGAACTTCAATCTTAACGATAACTGGACCAAGTTCGCCGTCACGGGCCTGGACGTTTATGGTAGGATCACCTTTGGCGGAACGCTGCAAAAATTCCGCCCCTTTCTAGGCGCTGGAATAAGTACAAGGGCTATGAAAGTTGACCCAGTTACCCTTGATGGATTTGGGGAGTTTGAGTTGAAGAATACGGGGCTAGGCTTTTTTGGTGCTGGAGGTGCTAACTATCATTTTTTACCTAACTTAGCTGGTGCCTTCCAACTCCGTTTTACCACAGGAGATTTTTCCGGGAATACCATTTCCGGAGAACAGGTTGATATTGATGAAACTGTTGACTTTACGATCATCACACTAAGTCTGAGCGTCAAGTACTTCTTAGAATACTAAGTATACGGACCACAGTATGGTAAATCATAAGCCTATCTCTACAAGCACATGACCAGAATTGTATTAGTTGATGATCACCGAATAATTATAGATAGCCTGAGTGTGCTTTTTGACACGATGCAGGGGGTTGAGGTTATTGGCACTTTTGACGATAGCAGGAAGGTTATACCATTTTTGAGGAAGAATTCTGTTGACGTCCTGATCACCGATTTAACAATGCCGTTTCTGGATGGTATTGCGCTGACGGTACAGGTTAAGCGTGAGTTCCCGGACCTAAAAGTGTTAATGCTTACCGTTAACGATGCTCCTGACCTTATTCGGGATGCATTCCTGGCTGGGGTAGCAGGGTACGTTGTTAAGAAAGCTGGACGGAAGGAACTAGAGCGTGCCATTCATTCTGTGGCTAAAGGTGATCTGTACTATAGCCAAGAGGTAATGGCCACTATTCTTGCGGGGCAAGACGCGGGGAGAATAAATGATAAGGCAATGCTCAATTCGTTAACACAACGAGAACTAGAGATTCTTCGTCTGCTGGTGGCTGAAAAGTCTTCTAGCCAGATCGCAAGTGAATTGTATATATCGTCAGGTACTGTAGAAAATCATCGCTATAATCTATTTAAAAAATTAGGTGTTTCAAACGTTGTGGGGGCCGTCAAATTTGCGCTAAAATATAAGCTAGTTGATTAGAGTCACCCTCCTTTTGCTATGCCTTTTGGCTTGTTTGCCTTCGTCAGGACAGCGTGGCTCTTCTAATGATACTCAATTTAGTGATTTTAGCCGAGTTGCTGAAGCTGTAGAGAAGTCAATTAATAATAAAGACTTATTCATTAGCAGGAAAATAGATAGTCTTAAAGAAATGGCTACACTCTTGAACCTTCCGTATAGTTCAGGAGTCGTATTGAGGATAGAGGCTAAGAAGTACTTGTTTGAAGGCAACTTGGGCGAGGCTGTAAGTAAGTTGAATCAAGCAAAAAACGTTATTTCTTCCTGCTGTCAGAGTAGTAAGGAAATGATAAATATTCTGTTACTAGAAAATAGTTTATTGATCAACCTAGGCTTGGTAAATTTTGATACCATTCACTTCAAAAAAGGAAAGCAAAAACTAGAGCATGCATTAGTTCTTTCCAGAAAGTTATTGGATACTACGAGCATAGTTAATTGTTTGGATGGATTAGGTGATTACTACTATTATTCCGCCTTCCAGGTTGAAAATATGGATTCTGCCCGATACTACTATGAAGAACTGCTACAAGTGGGAGAAGGAAAAGAGGAAAGTCTTTATAAGCTTACGGACGCCTTGCATGGCTTAGCTAATGTGCACAATACCATCGGAAACATAGAACTGGCAGAAGACTATTTTTATCGATCGTTGTCTCTCGCGAAAGAGGAAAATTTTTACGATATTTCTTTCGC
>CALIGP010000239.1 GCA_938021455.1 uncultured Lewinella sp.
ACCCAGAAAAATACCCTTCCGATAACCAAGGCTATCGCTTATCAGAAGACGATTACCGCGTCAGGAGCTTGTACCGGATGGAGGTGACGGTTGAGGGAATCAGGTGATGGTAGGGAGCCTCAAAAAGGAGATTAGGATTAATAGAATTTTGGTAGATTTAATAGGATTCCCCGCCACCGCCTCAATCCTAAAAATCCTATCTAAATCCTTGTAATCCTAATCTATTGGCCTTGCAGTAACAGCAGGTTAGCTTCGCTGCAGCCTCCGGCGGTCAGCCGCCAGCTAGCAAGAGAAACGGCTAGAAAATAAAACGCGCGCTTCGCTTGCTAGCGGACGGCTGAAGCCGTCGCTACAATCTCATCCCCTGTTTCAAGGCTTCCCTCTCCCCCTTCCCAAACCCCATTCATCCCAAACATTACCTTATTCCCCTCCTTCCGGTAGCGAGATAGTTCTGCTAGTACGCGGAGATCCTTCTCGCCCGTCTCCGGCTCGATGGTAACCATGATGCAGCGGGCACAGGGTTTGGGCAGACGGAAACGATGAGAGCCGATCTGGAGGGATGTCCAGTCATCTTCGGCCCAGGGAGTGTCCGTAGAGACAACGATATTGGGGCGAAAGCGGCGTTCATCAAGGGAGGTTTCGCCGAGGCGCTGAGCAAGATCGTCTAGGCTGGCGGTGTTGGTGATCAGGTAGGGATAGCCATCGGCGAAGGAGACTTCCTCTCCAGCCCTCGCGTAGCGAGGGTCTACGGGGCGGATGTCCTCCGGCCCCATATACACCAGTCTTGCGCCGGGGATGCCGAGTGTTTCCGTTAGCTGATCAAGCTTTGGCACATCGACGAGCGTAGCCAAAAAGGTATCATCCCAAACGGTAACTTCAATGCGACCATGATTACCCTCTTGGGGGCCGCGCCCTGGGCGCGACTGGGGGCACCTTGCACCTGCGACCGCGCAAAGTAAAGCGCCGTCAGCAAGGCGGGTAAATCGAAGTTCGTCACCCGCCACTTCCGCCGAAAACAAGAGCAAGCCAGGCACCGCCCGGCAGGAAATGAACTGGCCATTCTCTTCCACAAACATCCAGCGACGGTCGTCCTTGAAGCCACGTCCTTCGGGAATTATCGTCTGAACGGACTGTCCACCAAGGGATTTGACGGGATAGCAATAGAGGGAAGATACACGCATGTTTACCACAGATTATCACGGTTTAGGGCACAGATCATCACGGCTTATCTGCGCAAATCTATGCCCAAATCTACGTGAATCTGTGGTAAAACATTAAGCAGGTACCGCTCCTTTCAACGCATCTACCTGCACCTGAGTACCCAGCAGATCCTCCATCGTCTCCCGACGGCGAATGAGGTGAGCCTGCCCTTCATAGACCAAAACCTCCGCTGGCCGGTAGCGGCTGTTGTAATTGCTGGCCATCATGAAGCTGTAGGCTCCGGCATTGGCCATGGCCAGGATGTCCCCTTCACGAACCTCGTGCAGTTGACGATTCACACCGAAAGTATCTGTTTCACAGATATAGCCTACTACGTTGTAAATCCGCTGTTTACCTACCGGATTAGAAACATTCACAATATGGTGATAAGAGTCGTAAAACATCGGCCGGATGAGGTGATTCAAACCACTATCTACCCCGGCAAAAACGGAAGCAGTGGTAGTTTTCACGACGTTCGTCCGCACCAGAAAAGTGCCCGCTTCGCTCACCAAAAACTTCCCTGGTTCAAACATCAGTTCCAGATCCCGCCCATATTCTGCGCAGAATTCGTTGAAGCGTACTCCCAGCTGATCGCCCAGGTCTTCGATATCCGTGGCAATGCCTCCCTCCTTGTAGGGTACTTTAAAGCCAGAACCAAAATCGAGGTAATCGAGGTCCGGGAAATCGCCAGCTGCCTGCAGTAAAATTTCCACGGCTTTGAGAAAAACCCTGGAATCATAAATATCGGAGCCCGTGTGCATGTGCAAACCTTCAACCTTCAGCCCAAGGGCATTCACCACCTTTAGCACGTGAGGTACTTGGTGGATGCTGATACCGAATTTTGAGTCAATGTGCCCCACACTGATTTTGCTGTTGCCCCCCGCCATGATGTGCGGGTTGATGCGGATACAAATCGGCACGTTCGGATGAACGGCACCAAATTGTTCGAGGATGGAGATATTGTCGATATTGATCCGCACGCCATGATCGACGGCTTCCAGCACCTCCTCAAAGCTTACACAGTTTGGTGTGTAGAGGATGTCATGGGGCGCAAAACCCGCTAATAAACCCATTTCAACTTCCTGAACCGAAACGCAATCCAGACCACTACCCCACTGTTGGAACAGGCGTAAAACGTTGACATTCGTCAGCGCCTTACAAGCGTAGTTGATCCGCAGCCGTTTCACCTTACTAAAAGCTTTCGTCATTCGGTCATACTGCCGTTTCATGGTGGCGGCATCGTAGACATAAAGAGGAGCGTTGAATTGATCAACGAGGCCGAGAACATCGACGCCGTCAATTTGATAACGGCCTTCGGAAAGCTGCATCGTTTGGTTGTTTAATGATTTGGAGTTGGGTGTAAATACAATGCGCTCGCTCCGAAGTTGCATTTTCGGGCGATAAACGCAGGTGCAAAAGTAGTTTTTTAAAGCAAGGCTTACCAATCAAAACGAAAGACTTGTCGGACGGAGACGCGTATTTCTCCGATCCCTAAAGCCTATCTTATTTCTTCGTCTGCATTTTTTTGACCATTCCCATGATCGTCCTCTGCGGCACAAAGGGTAAGCCGCCCTTTAGGGCAAACTTTAGTACTGGTTCCGATATCATTTCCAGTTTCCCGGCCTCCATGGCTGCATAGCCCTTTAAGGCGGT
>CALIGP010000240.1 GCA_938021455.1 uncultured Lewinella sp.
GCAAAAGCCTACGGAAAAAATCTAAAAACCTATCTTCGTAACTCTTCAAATCGCGCATTATCCACAGGGGGGTCAAAGCTACCGTTTTGAGGGGGTCAAAGGTGCCGGAATATGCACATGTACCGGCAAATAGCCCACGAGCCTGATAAGATCAATCGTTTTGCTGAGATTGAGCGAGTAGAACCACGCTATAAACTGTATAGTAAGTACTACCAAAGTGAGCAATTCCCGGACTTTGCCAAAACTGTAGATATTGAACTACAAGCGGACATGTCGGGCCAAGACGGGTTTGTAGAGCCCGGAATTGTAAGAAGAGGCTTTTACGTTGAACAAATTGAGCACTGGCTGAGTGTCTTCGATCGGGAACAATTCCTTTTTCTGGAACAAGAGAGCCTGCGTGGCAACTTGTTAAAGGAAACTTTACAACGGATTGCGAGATTCCTTGAAGTGCCTCCTGAATGGAAACAAAGTACTTTCAAGGCTAAACATGTGCGGTCTTACGAGGGTATGTATATTGACTCTAAGACAAAAACGAAACTTTTCCGCTTATACAAAAAGAAAAATCAAGGCCTTAATGAATTAACGGGGCTTGTGTTAAACTGGCCTTGCCTAGTGGTTAGCGATTGAAATTCGCAATAGCTTGATGCCCTAAGCGTGCTTGCTGGCAACCGGACTGAAGTTCAGCATAGCCCTAGCTACGGTGGACTTCAGGCCGGGCGGCAAGGAGCCGTGATAACAAGTCAAGCTGCGGTGAATTTTGATCGCTAAACACTAGTGCAGTGATAAAAGCTTGAAGTGCGTAGAATCTTGGTTTCCCGACAACTAACGCCCGATCAGGAGCTAATGGTTGGCCCTGTTGAAGCACCTATCACTTCAAAAAGCAAAAGCTAAGATAAAAGCTCAGAAACTTTTTGACTAGCCCTTGACGCGAATGCTCTAAAGCAGAGAACAGGGTTTTCTTTTAGAGCAATTATTGCATCTTCCCAACGCTTATTTCTTACACTTGTCAAAAGGTAATTAAGAAGAGAATTTTTATAAAATTTTTGGACTTCATCATCCTTACCTAAGTAAGAGTTATACATTCCGCGAATAGTGTGATGATTCATTTTCGCCCTACCAAAACGAGAAAGCGATGTCCAGCGCCCGCCTTGGTGAATACGGTAATTGGATGTTATCCAGGGCTGTATAATCCCCTTTCCTCCATTTAAGAGTAAGTAATAGATAAATGTATCTTTGACCTCGGTGTATCTATCTTCAAGTAGTTGAAAATCAAGACATTTTTTTCTGAAGAGAATAGTATTTGATTTGACTAGATAAGGTGAGAAAAAGTTGGCCTTCTCAATCACAATGGGAAGACCATTGTTCTTATCTAGATGTTTTTCAAGACGTTGATCACGAATAATTTCCCCATTCTTAATCACCATACGATCAGTTGCACAAAATGAATAGGTGGCGTTAGCCTCCATAAAATCTACTTGCTTTTGCAGCTTCTTTTTATCCGTCCAATAATCGTCTCCGTCACAGAAAGCGAAGTAATCGCCCTTACCCTCCTGCATTACCTTCAAAAGGTTGTATTTACCCGTCGCTCTGCCGTACAGATAGACTTTCTTTTTTTGGTCCCTTATTCCAAGTCGAATGATATCGGGAAATCGCCTGGCATATTCTTTACAAATTTCCTGAGTCCCATCATTTGAACCATCTTCTCCCAGGACAATTTCAAAGTTAAAATTACATTCTTGTTCAAGAACACTATCAAGACACTGGCTAATGTGATCTACGTGATTATAAGTGGTGATAAGGATAGAGACTTTCGGGCTCGCATTATTCATGTTCATTATTCTTTGACCGGCTACTTTAAACGGAACAGCATAGGAAATACATCAGGGTCAGAATAATCTGGCAGCCCCTCGTCATCCTTCTTACAGATCGTATCGTACCCAATCGAAAGGACACTGCCATCGGGTCTATACTGTTTTTGATAACGATTAGCATCATCCTGAAGATGAGCTGCAAAAGCGATTCTCTCTTGATTACTGGTATTCGGTTTACTCGCATGAATTGTATAGCCATGATGAAAGCTAACTTGTCCTTTTTTAAGCGTCATAGCCACCCTAGTATGGTTTGGCTTCTCTCTTTTCAAGAAAAGATTCATCTCTTCCAAGGATTGAGCGTTTGCGTTATAGTAACTACGAAGCCGTGCATCATCTTTCCACTTATGGCTTCCATTAATGTATACTACTGGCCCCATATCTATGGTACAATCTTGAAGTGGTATCCATACGGTAAGCATATTGTGAGACGTGCAAGTAGGCCAATATGCCCGATCAGTATGCCAACCAATAATTCCTTGGTCAGAATCTATCCGAGGCTTTTTCGAAAACAAACTATCACCAAAAGCTCTGATACTATTTGTTTGGGCAAGTTTTGCAGCTGTCGCACCGATCATTGGATGATTGAGAAGCACTTTGAATTCACTCTTTTGCAGCGCAACCATTTCGTTATTCATAGTACGTTTCCCCGAAGAGATGTTGTCGTCGTTGATTCTACTGTAGTCTTTCAACCTCCAGTCGCGAACACCTTTTTGTACCTCATGTGCTGCATTTAAGGCTTGTTCGATCAACTCATCAGGCAGGATAACGGGTGTCCGGTGCCAGCCCATATTCTGGAAGGCCTCTACTTCTGCCTCAGTGGGTAACAGGTCGATCTGTTCAGCCGTTAAATCATTAAAACTATAAGTGGTGAATAATGCTTTTCTCGTCTCACTTTGCATCAGATGTCTATTTTTTTAAAGTTAATGAATGCCTCAAATACCCTGATTAGGACAATGTGACGCAGAACATTTTGCGGTCGTCAGTTACATTTGTAACGGGAAAAGAGGATGTGCGAAAGAGCCCTGGTCCAAAATAGTTGTCATCAAAAAAGAGTAATGTCCCCGTTACGAAATCCTCAAATTTTTCTCCATTCACGGTACCTTTGAACCTTAACTGTTCGATCCAGTGCTGTATGACAAACTCGCCCAAGTCAGGTCGGGAAAACAAACGACTCCAGTCTTCTTCCGACGTAACCACACCAGCATATATTTCCTCACTTTTCCCTAAGCTCCGGTGCTTTAGTATCCAGGAATTTTTATTTAGTCGAGCGTTCTCCCAAGCCTCTGGTGCTTCGCCCTTAGCGTAAGTGGGAACATAAAAAAGATCAAGCACTGCAATTTCCTCAGGAGACAAGACCATCTCACGGATCTCCTTTCCGCCAAGCACTGCATGGAATCTCTTATCATGAACCAAAATCACTGTTCTTAAGTCATTGATCATATCCGATGCTGCTAAAACAGCTAGGGTTTCATCAGAAAGCGACTCCAATTCTTCGATTGACAATTCACTGACTACGAACCCTCCAGCGAGTTCGCCCCTCCTTTCGTTAACTTCTTCAGGTAGAACAACGACAATTTCAAAGCCCATTTTTTGAAAAACAGGGATGAAAAATTTTGACGAATTTCTAGAATCAGCATTCCTTAAAACGACAATTTTCCGATGGGTCCCAATTAAACCTTCCAGATACTTCATAAAAGAAGCATGGCGGTTAACAGCTGCCGGACAACTAGAGGCATTTGATTGATACACTCGGGAGAACCTATCGGAATTACTCGCAATAAAAAAACCATTAAGGGCAAACCTACAGGTTGTTTCAATAATTTTTTGCTGCCGATTTTGATCAAAAACGGTATCGACACGGTAACTACCGGAAGCATACGGCCGGCCTCTAAAGGCATTAACGACTCGTCTACTCTCTGGATTTAATGGCATCAGGTGTGACCACTCATCATAGTTCTCCACGAAAAAACTAATTACCTTATACAACACTTTTTGCAAAGCCCGTATATCCTCATCCTCTTTGCGAGAGATAAATATGGGCTCGTCGAACATCCACTGATTATAATAGGCGTATTTCCCTTCGGCATAAATATCCGCCTCTTCGCTTAACGAACTCATTGATGCTAATTTCATTTTTTTATAAATTAATTATTCGGGGATAAAGCTCATTGAGCCCCCATTTAACTATTAGACAATGCAGCAACACTAACATTATGCTCCCCCTGAAATATATAGTCAAAAACCAGGCTTCGCGTTTGTTTCACACCACAATGAAGGAGTACATCCAGAATAGACAAATGAGGCGTAAATTCATTTTCAAACTGTGGGTAACCAACATTTGGAATTTTCAAAAAATTCAAGCTTAAACCTTTTCCCTTAAACTCATCTTCCCCATAAAGATTCACGCCGCCTGACAGGTTCAGATAATGGTTTGCACCGAAATGAGACATTATCCCGAATACTCGTTGAGATTTGATGCAAAAGGTTTCTACTACCTTACCCGAGTTGAGTTCCTCTTCAAAATCAAGAAGCTCGTCGTGCACCAAGGACAGTCTGGTCTTGATATCTAATAGGTCACAAATCCATTTTAAACAGTGATTATTAAAAGCTTTCACCGTTGTGCAGGGAGCAGAAACAAACATTCGCTCAACCTCTACAAACACTTCCTCAAAACAGACAGATCTCCCGTAATCATGGCGGATGCGGCGCAGCAGCTTAGAGATTTCTTGATGAGCATTTTCGTGTAACCAAACATCTCTGATGAGCGTACCACTCGCGATCTTTGCCGTTGGCAATGATATAAAGTATGGTTTCCTGGCCTTCCCTTGCAGTCGGTTGCGGCTGATCCAAGATTTCCGGGTATAGGCCACGTTCTCATATGAAACAAACAGATCAGCTGCCGCGATCAATTGAAAATACCCCAAGTAGGGCAAAAAGTAAGGCTGATTAATAGCAATTTTCATCAGTTCTGGATTTAAATACTATCGCGTCTTATTCATTCGAATTCGTAGCAAGTGCCGATCGGCATCCGAGAAACTCCCCCGGCCATGAAGCATGGTTTTATTGTTGATAAAAATCAGGTCTCGATCTTCAAGAACGAACGTTTTCATGGATGGGCTGGAGCGAACATATTTTTTCAATAAATTAAAAGCCGATAGTTGACGAGGAGTGCAAAGGTCCGGATTGATAGTCAGCGCTTTTTCAAAAGTATCGATTCGAAAGCGAATCTCTCCTTTCCGCAGAATAGGGCCAAAATTGAACTCTGGCTCATCGCCTGTTTTTTTCCGAAAAACGTTGGGTACAATAAAGGGATAGTTTGTGGTCTGTAATACCTCTATGGCCTCTCGGCCAGCAGCCGTTGAAGATAGCTCCCGAAGCAAGTCCTCCAGAGACAACAAATAAGATTCCCCGCCTCCGCACCTGGCTTTGTGAAGCGTTAAGAGACCAAAGTAATCTTCCGGGTACTCACTGTACTGACTATCGGTATGCAAGTCCGCTTCATGATTATGCTCCGAGTAGGTTATTACCTTATTCCCGTCACTTCCGGCATCACGAGACTTGATGTCCCAGATAATTGTTCCCGCCCGATCATGGCCTATAGGTACACCTACTTCTTCACAAAGCGCACGATAGGCCTCCCCTAGTGCCGCCCCTTCTAAGTCAGGCTCGTAATCAGGAATAAGGATCCAGCCAACTGTATTTAAAGCAGTATCAATACGTTGAGCTAAAGTACTTTTGTTTTTTACTTTTACTTGAGGCATTTTTCCATTTTTTGAGATTAATCACTTTGACACATCCATCAATTCTTCAGGCGGGCATTTTCAGGTTAAGCTTTTTGCTACCTACTTTATAGCGTTTTTCCCGTAAGATGAGCCGGCAAATCAACTCCACCTCCTCCTCTGATAGCTCATGATATAGCGGTAAGCATAGTATTCGTGAAGCAGCATCGTCCGCTCTTGGTGTCGGCCAATTATTTACGTAGTCTAACTGTGATAGGCTAGGATAGAAGTAGCGCCGCGGATAAACATCGGACCGATTCAAAGCATCTATAATCCCTTTTAATTCCTTCTCTGAAGAGAGCAGAATGGGATAATAGGCATAGTTGTATGTCGCGCCTTCCTGCTTCCTGGGGAGCTTACAATCAAAGCCTTGAAGCCATTTATCGTAAAGCTTAGAAAGCTTTTTCCTTCGGGCGATAATTTGAGGAATATGATTCAAATTAGCCAGCCCCATTGCCGCGTGAAATTCAGAATTTTTCCCGTTAATCCCTACGCCTTCAAAAGACGTTGCCGAGGTGTGACCAAAACTGCGGAAAAGCGACATTTTTCGTAGCAACTCAGGATCTTTAGTCATTACAGCCCCGCCTTCAATGGTGTGAAACAGCTTTGTCGCATGGAAGCTACAAGTAGAAATGTCCCCGTAAGAAAAGATAGACTCTCCTTTGTAATTCACCCCAAAAGCATGAGCTCCATCGTAAATGACCTTTAGTCCGTGCCGATCAGCTATTTCTTGGATAGCCTCTACATCACAGCTATTTCCAAAAACATGGGTAGCAAGAATCCCTGATGTTCTCGGAGTGATTAAGGCTTCTATGGCTGACGGGTCAATATTTAATGTAAGTGGATCAATATCAGCAAAGACCGGTTCGCAACCTTCCCACACTAAGCTACTCGTAGTGGCAACGTAGGAAAACGGCGTTGTTATCACTTCTCCGGTCAGGCCAAGCGCGCGAATAGCCAATTGTAAGGCGATGGTACCGTTAGTCACAAATAGCAGATGTTCTTGCCCTAGTATTTTTTTTAGCTCCAGCTCTAGCTTACTGCTTAATGGACCTTCATTGGTAAGCCAATTCCGTTGCCAGATACCAGCGACCAACTGATCAAAGTCTTCCTTCGGGGGAAGAAAAGGTTTAGTGACAGGAATCATTTACGGTTTATTTTTTCTTTGATCTGAGAGAAAACTTTGAACAAAACCAACTTGATTGCAGGCTGAATCAAGCAACTCAGTCCTATGTAAAGCAGTAAGAATAACACCACGCTTATGCTCGTCGTAACCCACTTTGCACCTGCGTCTGCGCCAAAAAAATCCTTGACACAGAAGTGAAGTATTCCCGCAGGAAGTAGCGCGATAACAAGGACCCCTAGCCATTGGTAAAATTCTTTTATTTGCCGCCAGAAACTGAACCCCAGATCTCGGCCGACCAACCAATTATTCATTAAAGTGCCCAAATATGAAATAGCTACGAGGCCTATAAGGAAGGATTTAAATCCATAGAGCCACCCAAAAAAGAGTGGCGTCAACCGAAGCATCGAACGAAGAAGATTATAATGAAAGTTGTTGCGAGACAGCCCTTTTGCCAGCAATGCGTTGATCAAAAGTGAATTTATGGGATAGTTAAAAAAGCTAAACATTAGTATTTGAAAAATACGAACGCTGGGCCGCCACTGATCGCCAAATAGGGTCACAATAATCAGTTCTGCACTCAGTATGAGTAATCCTGAGAGTAAAAAGGTGGCCCAGGCCGTCAACCCGGTAACCCGAAAAAACAATTCTTTAAATTTCTCTTCTTCGCTTTGAAGCTTGCTGAAAACTGGCAGATAGACCCTCATTACAATGCCAGACGTATACCGAATCATCAGTTGACTCAGCGATTGGGAACGGGCAAAAAAGCCTACCGTAGCGGGATTGAAAAGCTTACCGATGAAAAGAACGTAAATCTCGCTTATGCTACGAGACAAAAAATTAGCCGCAAAAACAAACTTGCCAAAGTTGCTGATTTCTCGTAAACGGCTGTAGGAAAAACCTTGTCCCGGGCTCCAGTCAGCGGCCCACCACAAAATAATCACTCCCAAAAGTGCCCCCGTCAGGCTTTGCCCAACCAGAGCATAGACCCCAAAGCCCGCCAGCGCCATAACAACGCCTACAACACCCCCTCCTAAGCCTGCAATAAATGAACGTATACCGAGTTCCTTGAATCGTAATTCACGCGTAAAAATTGCCGTGTGAACCACACTCAGTGCACTAATCGGAACTAAAAGGGATAGCCAACGAGCCAATTCTGTTATGGTATCATTTTGATAGAATGCGCCAATTGAAGGGGCAAGAAAGTACAGTCCAACCATTATCAGGACACCGATAAACAGATTGAAATAAAAAACGGAATCAAAGCTTACTGCATCAACTGTCTTAGCTTGAATCAAAGCTTTGGAGAATCCCCCGTCTACCAAAAGATTTAAGATGGAAATAAACCCCATTGCCATACCCACCAAACCGAAATCTGTTGGTAAAAGCAGCCGCGCCAGAACAATGGAGACCAAAAACATAACCCCCTGGCGAGAAAAATCACCCAGGAAGGTCCAGCCCATTGCTGATGCTTGGTCCTTAGCACTAATTTCGTTTTCCATAGGACGTCTAATTCAATTTCCGCTCCAAAAGAAGCCACCACAATCAACGTTCTGGATGGTAATGGTCACCATTGCGCTTTCGGCCTCACATATACCTGCGGGTTCATTGGTTGTCAGTATCAGCGTAACAGAGCCGCGACGGAGGTCAGCAGCGTCCGGTGTGTAAGTCGTTGCCGTAGCAAAGTCCGTACCACCATCAAAATTGGCCAGCGAACCGTCGGGAGTACTCCACGTCCCTCCGAGAGAAATGGGCATAATACTCGCGCCTTGGGTTAGGTCTATTGGCTGTGTAGAACAGATCGTTGAGGACTCCGCAACAGTAACTTCAACCGCACAAACGAGGCCGACATCTAAGGTCAGATCAACTTCTCCGCTGCTGAGAAAGTCGGTAGGATCGCTCTGAGCGGTTGTAGCATTAATGGTGAGGCTGTTGTCACTATCTGTCGCGTCATTACCACCCACATTTGCCATTGTGAAGCTATAGAATTCAGGATCTATAATGGTTGAGTAATCGAACTGTACCGAGTAGATACCCGGAGGTAAATTATCGAAAAGGTAACTACCATTAGCATCTGTCATCACGTTGGTCAGGTCATTGCCAGCAAGGTCCATCGTAACGGCAACGCCATTCTGATCAAGTAACGTAACCGTTACCCCCGGCACACCCGGTTCACCAGCCGTCTGGAGGCCATCTTCGTTGAGATCGAAAAAGGCAGTATCCCCAACACTGACGGGGGCGAAGAAGCCAAAATCCTGTGTCATATCACCGAAGGCATCTTCGGTACCATCGTCCTGAGCGCCACCCGTTCCAGTTTCACTTGCTCCGGAAGGTTCTGGGGTTGCGCCACCCAACATGAAGGTTGGGGAAGTGACGGAAGACATCGGATTGGATTGAATGCCGTTGTCATCGTTATCCTCCCCATTATCCATATTATCCGTCACCGTTGAGGAAATTGGATACATTGCGTTAGGCGTCGGAATGTTCAAGGAGTAGTTTCCGGGATTCAGACCACCGAAGTAATAGTCTCCGTTGGCATCGGTCATGGTAGTAGCAACCACCATACCGCTAGCGTTGAGCAATTCAATGGTCACACCTCCAATACCTACTTCTCCAGCAGTGCTGCCAAACATGCCGTCGTTGTCCAAATCCGTAAATACCGTAGAACCTACACTGTAACAACTACATGCCGTGTACGTCACCGGAGGATCTCCATTGCAGGTCACATAACATAGTCCGGCTAATGGCCCTGTACCATTCTGGCCATCTAATATTGGCTGAATGGGGTCTCCCATGTCCAGGAAGGGCTGTAGTGTAGCCGCTTCGTCAAGACGGTAGTTAATCGCATAGGGCGTATACGTACCTTGAGCAACGCCACTAAACAGACCGGTAAGATTACTCTCTACGATGTTACCAGATGCATCAACCAATATGTATCGTTGGACCTGCCCTGAGCTGCCGCCCGTTAGGAAGGTACCTGGTTGGGATTGTACTAATATTGAGCTCGTCGCTATCGCGGGATCCGTGGAAGGACCAGCGCAGAAACAGCCCGAAGCCTGACCTCCATCGTTAATGCCACAGATAACTTCGGGGACTTCAGAAGTACCTTCAGACTCACAACCTCCGGAAGTACCGGAAGCTCCATTATCCGTTGCGCTCACCGTTTGAACCGCGCCCCCC
>CALIGP010000241.1 GCA_938021455.1 uncultured Lewinella sp.
CACTTCTTTAAGCACATTAGCAAATTCGTTATTCACTGAAATTTGTAGTCCGAAGCCGCTGCGTGCCTGACCCTGAACGCTGAAGCGAAATAGGTTGGTCCCCGTAACTGCAGGAGTAGAAGGCGGCGCGGGCGCAGGTGCCGGGGCAGGTGTAGGAGCAGGGGGTGTCGGAGTCGGCGGGGTTGGAACGGGCGGAGTGGGTGGTGTCGGCGTTGGCTGGCTGGCGCCAACCCCCGTATTCTTCAGGCGCAGTGCCTCGCTTACTGCTTTTTCGGCGTTTACCCGGCCGTAGCCATACTTAGTGGAATAGCCGGAGGAGTCATAGTCCCAGCGGTTACCGATTTTATCGGCCGTGCTTTCCAAAATTTGCTTCACCTGAACGCTGGTCAGATTCGGATTAGCGGAAAGGATGAGCGCACAGATACCAGCAACCAGGGGCGTTGCCGAACTCGTTCCACCAAAGTGCTTGTAAAACGGTCCACGATCAATACCATCTACGTAGTATCGCTTATTGGCGGGCATGCCGGCGTTGCCTTGGTCCCAGCTGGCGCGGGCGGCCAGAATCGGCCAGCCACCGTCAGAAGGAGCCACAACGCTCAATCCCCGACCACGGTTACTGTAGCGGGCATGGGTATCGGAACTGGTGCTAGCCCCGACGGCAATGACGCCCGGAATATTGGCGTAGTAGTTAATGTATTCTCGACCTTCGTTACCAGCGGCAAAGACCACCACACAGCCTTTTCCATTACGGCCACTGGTGAGTGCTTTGCGGATGGAGCGCTCGTGCTCAGCACCCGGGCGGTAGCGCGGGTCGATGGTTCCCCAGCTGCAGGATATGACGTCTGCTTTATTGCGGATGCAGTGCGTGAACATCCGCTCGGTGAGAAATTTAGAGAAGGTTAGTCCGTGCAGGGGCATCAGGCGCGCCAGCGGTGCAGCACCTACTAGCCCGCTGCCATTAGCAGCAGCAACGGCGACACTGGCGCAGGGTGTGGCGTGGTCCCCAAAGCGGGAGCCGGTCGGCAGCGTACTACCTCCGCTACTGATGCTCAGTGGCGCCAGTGATTTGCCCCGCAGGTCCGGATGGCTAAGGTCAAAACCATTATCGATCACCGCTACGATGATGTTAGAGGATCCGAGGTTGCCCAGCTTTCTCCAGGCACCTTGCACGCGGGCGTCGGCACCGGCTTTCAGGGGGAAGTTCGGTACGTCCGCTACGCGGCCATTATTCTGCAGATGCCACTGGTGGCCGAGGAGCCCGTCTCGGGGTGCCACGAAGTATTGATCCAAGGGTACATCCAGATCAGGATAAGCCTTCATCACCATACTGAGTTTGGTCAGAGCGGCAGACACCTTGAGCGGGTTCGGGCTATTGGCGGTTACTTTACAGACGACGACACCATCTTCGCGATCTTCGAGAATATCCAGTGCGAAGGCATCGAAGATGACCTGCCGCTCGTCCATCCCGACCCCTTCGGCCATCTCTACGTAAAGGACACCGGTGGCCACCACCGGGCGGTTATCTCCCTCCGCGAAGTAAACATGGGTTCCTACTTCAACATCGTCTTGCGCCCGGGCTTGGTCCAGGGCCTCATCGACGTTTTCGCTCGATTCTAATGTCACCACCTCAAAGCCACCTAAATCAGGGATAACATTGCTCTTGATGGACGCCATGTCACTGCCCTCCACTTTTTTCTTCAATCCAACTAGCTTAGTGGATTTGGTAAGCATCAGGTTACCGTTTTCGGAGGGGATATTAATCTGGGACATGGGGGGAGTAGTCTTGTAGTTGGGTAGTCTTGTAGGGCTGCCGCTCGGGGGAGTAGACAGATTACCTCTAAGGGGCTTACGGCGGGTAAGATAGGGCTTTGAGACAAAACGGGATTTTGGTAATATGAGCCTTTCCTTAGTGGCCCCTTCGGGCTGGTCTTCTTCCCGGTATTTTCGCGAAATGCTTTTAAACTCAAAGAGATTTTCTTGCTGACTTATTTGCAGCAGACTTTTCCCCAATAGCGATTTCTTTCGCTGCCCTGGTCGCACGATTCTTTTACGCACCAGCGGTTTTTTCGGCCGACCTATCCGCAGCAGGCTTTTTCTCATTGGGTCATTGTTTTGCGGGCTCATCAACGAAAGCCTCGTTGAACCGAGGCATAAGATACTGCGTGTAGTCCTTTTTGATCGGATATATCTTTCCCTGGCAACCATGGAGTCTTTTCTCATCGGCTGTATCTTTTGCTGGCGTAGCCGCAAAAGTTCATCCGATGTAGGGTGATAAGAATTTGTGGTTGCTTACTTTTAAAAACCTCTCCCCCGGCCCCTCTCCGAAGGAGAGGGGTGACCCTTCGATATTGATTATTAGATAAGTTGTAGTATTTCTACTCTCTAGCGACATCTCATTCCAAGTCGGTGAATTATAAATTCTTATCACCCTACATCCGATGAGCGGTGAGCTCTACCTTTCCGTTCGTTCTTTACCAGGGTTAATGCCCCACCAAAACCAGCCCAGCCCCAACGCATAAAACAGGTAATCAACCTGGTCGTACACAAAGGCAGGCTGCCAGCGCGGCAAGAGTTCCTCAGCGACCAGGGTGAGGGCGAGGCCGGCAACGATGGTCTCCAATCCACTCATTCGCCGATGTCCGAAAAACCACCAACGTTCCTGCAGGAATAACCCCAGCATAATGGGTAGAAAAAGTAGCGGATCAAGGTAAGCATCTACCAGACCCAGACGAATACCCAGGCCATATTGGATGATTTGATGGCAGGCAAAGATCAAAGCTGGAACCCACCAGGTGTATTTACCCAGCACCTTCATCAGGCGACGGCCAGGAAGGCGAACAGGAAACCCAAAATGATGAGCGGAGAGAGCGCTAATAACACTAGCACGCCAATGACCCGAATGAGAAACTTTACCCCGCCCAACCACAGCGGGTCATCGGGGTGGAAGGTCGCCAGATTATCCCACCACTCGTAGGCGGCTACGGCTTTGGTACTGAGTTCTTCTCCGGCGGAGGGGGAAGAATCGGCGGCTTTTTCAGGATCAGGGCTTTCGGCTTCTTTTGGGTTATTGGTTTCCATCGTAAGAATTGAATGACGGGAGGTAAAATAGCGATTATGTTGATAGGACGCAACGGTTTGTGGCGTCGACTTCAGCCGGCATCTATCTAAGGTTTCCGCCGACTGAAGTCGGCGGTACAACCCCCTCACTCCACCACCAACTCATCAAGATATATCCGTGCCCGGCTACCAGCTTTGTGGTGCCCAACGGGAATTGGGTTAAAAGCCTTCATTTTCACCCGCAGACGCGTGACTTCCGTTGCCGGGAAATCAATTTGGCTCACGACCTTGTTTCGCCCCTGGAGGTAGGCCTCTTCGGTTAGGTCCAATGCGCCCAAAGGGAAAAACTTTGCACCTGCGACCGCGCCCAAAACCTCTACTGCCTCCGGCGGGTAAATGCCCGAGATGGTGTACCGCAGCGTTGAAAACCGTAGGGAACTTACCTCCGTTGGCTCGTCAAACTGAAGAGTTAGCGTTGCCTCATTGCCCGAAAATTTATGCCAATTCGTATCCACTGGCGTTAGGCGGGCGTATTGAAGATTGGTCAGTTTTGGCAAAGCCTTCCCCTTGGCATCAACCACTGGCAAGCCAGCAGCTTCATGAATGGGCAAATCGAGGCTGGCAGTATAGCCCACCGGTGTACCGTCAATAAAGGATTGAGCCCGAATGACGCCTTCAGTACCTATTCGGACCGGTGTCGAATAAAGAGCAGACGAAG
>CALIGP010000242.1 GCA_938021455.1 uncultured Lewinella sp.
ATTGACGGTAAGAACCCGCGAACTGCCGTTCGGGAAATACCCGCCGGCAAGATATCCAGTCGGTCCGCACTGATCTTTGTCATTATTAACTGCCTGCTTTTTGTCGGTGCTACTTATCTGCTGAACCCACTTTGTTTTGCTTTGTCCCCAATTGCTCTTCTGGTCATTCTGGGATACAGCTACACCAAGCGATTCACTTACCTGTGTCATTTTGTTTTGGGGCTTGGGTTAGCTCTCGCACCCGTCGGGGCTTACCTGGCGGTTACGGCAGAGTGGGCGCTGCTTCCCGTACTCTACGGCTCTGTGGTATTACTATGGGTTTCCGGCTTCGACATTATTTATGCCCTGCAGGATGAGGGTTTTGACCGGGAAGAGGACTTGTTTTCCATTCCTGTCCGCCTGGGAACCGAAAATGCACTACGCCTGGGGCGTTTCCTCCATCTCGTGTGCGCAAGTATATTGGTATACGCCCTATGGTATCAGGGGAATTTATACCCTGAATTTCAGTGGTTGAGCCTCGTGGCGGGGCTAATCTTTATTTCCTGTCTGATTTATCAGCATTCTCTCGTGAAGGCCGGAGACCTCAGCCGTATCAATTTGGCATTTTTCACCACCAACGGAATAGCCAGCCTGCTTTTTGGCGCAATGACGATAGTGGATATTTATTGGTAGCGGTTACACAAACATCTCAAACAGCAAAGGCTGATTGTTAATGTGTTTGTACTGAATACCTCCTTCATCTAACCGATCGGTGAGACTTTTGAAGTCAGCCGCGTTGCCCAATTCAATGCCCACCAGTGCTGGACCCACACTACGGTTAGTCCGCTTAGTATACTCGAAGTGCGTGATGTCGTCCTTAGGGCCGAGGATGTTGAGGAAATCCCGAAGCGCACCCGCCCGTTGGGGGAATTCAACGATGAAGTAATGCTTCAGGCCGGCAAACAGAAGCGCCCGCTCCTGAATTTCTGCGGTACGGGCAATGTCGTTATTCCCTCCGCCAATTACGCAGACGATGGTTTTGCCCTTGATGTCACCCAATTGATCCAGGGCGGCGACGGATAGGGAGCCGGCGGGCTCGGCAACAATGCCGTCTTCGTTGTAAAGTTCGAGCATGGTCTTACAGACCTTGCCTTCAGCAACTAGGAGAATGTCTTTGGTTACCTCTTTTACAATGGGGAAGTTGATGTCTCCCACGCGCCGCACGGCGGCGCCATCCACGAAACTGTCTATTTTCTCCAGGGTGACGACCTCGCCCGCACGAAAGCTATCGTGCATGGCTGGTGCTCCTGCGGGTTCAATACCGTAGATCGTTGTGATGGGGCTTAGCTCAGCAAAAACGCTACCAACACCGGCACTGAGGCCTCCGCCTCCGACGGCCATGAGCAGATAGTCAATCGGCTGGTCCGCGTCGTCGAGGATCTCCAGACCGACGGTGCCCTGGCCCGCAATGGTATTCCGGTCGTTGAAGGGATGGACGAAAGTCCAGCCGTGTTCCTCCGCGCCACGCAGGGCTTCGGCGTAGGCGTCGTCATAGGTGTCACCGGTAAGGACGATGGTGACGAATTCCCGACCGAAGGATTTAGCCTTGTTTACTTTTTGCTTTGGGGTAACGGCAGGCATGTAGATGGTGCCCCTAACCTTCATTTTGGCGCAGGCCATGGCCATCCCCTGTGAATGGTTGCCCGCACTGGCGCAGACTACGCCGCGGCTACGCTGCTCTTCGGTGAGCATGGCCATGTTGTTGTAGGCTCCCCGAATTTTATAGCTGCGTACTTCCTGCAGATCTTCCCGCTTTAGGTAAATATTCGCTCCATATAACTCACTTAGCCGATGATTCCGTTGTAGTGGAGAATGCAGGGCTACTCCTCGCAGGCGGTGCCGGGCGCGCATCACATCGTCAACGGGAATAAGGATCGAATTAGAAATGGAAGGCATGAGTAAGGCTGGATTGTGGGCACATTGCTTTTACAACTTTCATTGCACCTGCGTCTGCGCCCTATTCTGAAAACGAGGAGGTTCCGTCTTCGGAAGGCAAGGTAAAACAATGCCGATAACACAGTTAAGCGCTATCGGCAAGGTTTTATAAAATCAGATTTGCATTCGACTAGTTATTCTCAGGGCGAAGGCCACGGACGGTCCGTCCTGCTTGCCACATTTCACTTTCGTGCAGTTCTTTTAACTCTGCCTCCAGTTTTACCCGGTAATCAGGCTGAGAGTTGAGATCAATGCTACGACGCGCTTCCTCTCCGGTAGCGACACTTTTGTACAGTTCCTCGAAGACGGGCTTGGTCGCATCGCGGAATTTATCTTTCCAGTCCAGTGCGCCGCGCTGTGCGGTAGTAGAACAGTTAGCGTACATCCAGTCCATTCCGTTTTCCGCAACGAGTGGCATCAGGCTCTGGGTGAGTTCTTCTACCGTTTCGTTGAAGGCCTCCGAAGGCGTGTGGCCGTTGGCACGAAGAACGGTGTACTGCGCTTCAAAGATGCCCTGAATGGCACCCATCAGAGTACCTCGCTCACCGGTGAGGTCGGAGTATACTTCGCGCTGGAAATTGGTTTCAAACAGGTAGCCAGAACCTACTCCGATGCCGAGGGCAATAACCCGCTCGTAAGCACGGCCCGTAGCGTCAACGGCAATGGCGTAGCTGGAATTCAGTCCACGTCCCTGTAGGAACATCCGACGCAAAGAAGTACCGGAACCTTTGGGAGCGACGAGAATAACGTCAACGCCTTCAGGAGCCTGGATACCGGTTTGGTCGTTGTAAGTAATGCCAAAGCCATGGCTGAAGTACAGCGCTTTACCTGGGGTCAGGTGCGGCTTCAGTTTTGGCCATACCTCAATCTGAGCGGCGTCACTCAAAAGGTACTGTATGATGGTTCCTTTAGCGGCAGCCTCTTCGATGGGGAAGAGTGTCTCGCCGGGTACCCAACCGTCCGCAACGGCTTTGTCCCAGGAAGCACCTCCTTTACGCTGACCAACGATGACGTTGAAACCATTGTCTCGCAGGTTCATGCTCTGGCCAGGGCCCTGTACACCATAGCCAATCACGGCAATGGTTTCGTCTTTCAGGGTCTCCAGTGCTTTCTCGAGGGGGAATTCTTCGCGGAGCACGACTTTTTCTTCCGTTCCTCCGAAGTTTAACATTGCCATTTCACTTATTTTTTGGTGGGAGGGCAAAGATGATAAAATTGAGGGAATGGCTTAGGTTAAAAGCTAAGTCAATTACGATGGCTAGCCCACTGGTAATTGTCTTCTTATGCCAGCTATTCCTTTCTTCCTAAATTGTGGAGGTATTCAACCGATGTGAAAACAGGTGGACAAAACCATCACCAAAACGAATCCTTATCAGAACGCTAATCATTGACGACGAGGCCCCCAGCCGGGAAGCTCTGCGACATTACCTGGGTAAGTACTGTTCGGACGTAAAGGTGGTGGGGGAGGCGGAAAGCGTTGATACGGGCTTGAAGGCTATCCGTGAACATCAACCTGAGGTGCTTTTTTTGGATATAGAGATGCCTTTTGGCAATGGTTTCGATCTACTGGAACGACTTCCCACTACTCATCAGATGGAAGTTGTTTTCGTTACGGCCTATGAGCAGTATGCTTTGCGTGCACTCCGTATGAGTGCCGCGCACTATTTGCTGAAACCCGTAGACATTGACGACCTCATTGACGCTGTTGCCAAAGTAAAGGCCCGGGCGGGTTTGCGGGAACAAGGTCAGGTGACCAGGACGCTGCTGGAGAATTTGAAAAAAACGACCATCGAAGCACCTTCCCGGCTGGCCCTGCCGTTGATCGATGGTCTAGAGATTGTATTGCCCGAAGAGATTCGCTTCCTCGAAGCGGCGGACAACTTCACCAACTTCCACTTGACCGACGGGCGAAAATTATTGATCTGCCGAAAGCTCAAATTTTATGACGCCTTGCTAGAGCCGGCGGGCTTTTACCGGATTCACCGGTCTACGGTTATCAATTTAGCGACGGTTAAAAGATATCACCGGGGGAAGGGTGGGGCCGTAACGCTGAACGACGGAACGGAATTAGCGGTTGCCGCTGCGAGAAAGCAGCGATTACTGGAGTTATTGGCGGGCTAAATAAAACATGCAGATTATGCCAACGCTACCTTCCTTAACCATTCGTTTCTCCCGTCCGAAATCAGGCCGTGCTGTCTTGTCCGTTACCAGATCAGATGGTAGTATAACTTGGACTAAACTCCACCCGGGAACGGAACTTCATGATTTGGCGCACTACGCCATTGAGACAGAACTCGAGTTGAAGGATGCATTTTATGGCATTCTTGCGGCGGGCTATGCTATTGAGGACTTTGAGGCGCCGCCCGAAGAACGGCCGGAGGCCTTGCGGCCGGTGAACTTATCCCGTACTTCCCTTCAGGTAGAGCATTTAGTGAATTTGCTGTTGACGGAATTGCAGTCGGGAGCCCCATGGCCGGATTTTATCCCCCGTTTTCAGGAGATTTTGCGGCAAAGTAACTTGCCGGAGATGCCGCTTCTGACCGAGGAAAAGCTGTGTCGCATCCGGGAGCAACTAAACATTTTGCGCGGACGCTGGAATGCAGTGGCGGTTGGAGGAGCTATGGAGGTGGTGTTTTGAGGCGTCCTCGTCGGCCGAGCGTTACGACGAAGGAGTTTCGCTCTTCCGACGAGGAGCCAAGCTAGGCTAACGAGAGAAGATGAAAATTACAATCGTCTAATTCCTAAAAGTCGCTCGGTAAGCTGGTAGTTACAGATTCCTTTGTCTCTTAAGGAGGCATAATCACTCGCAGAGCTGTAGGGCCACCGTTCGGGCGAGTCCACTAATCCAGCAGCCGTTGGGTTTCTGTGGATGTATCTAAAGCATACTTGTAAGTAAGGTATGTATCGGGTCAAGGGAATCTTTTCGTTTAGCTCCCAATCCTCTGGTATAAAATCAGTGTAGGCAGGTTTGTACTTTGTTTTCGCTCTGAAAATGGATCCTCGGCTATCGTAACGAAGGTTTAGTTTCCTGGTGAAACTGCTTAATAGTATGCGTATTGCTGCGTGTAAGTGTTGAATATTAGGACTGTCTTCTTTAACTGCCTGACATGCAATTCCTTTAGGAAGAAGCATTAGATGAAAATGAGTGGGCATGAGGCAATAACATAAGATGTCTGCGATTGGTAGGAGGTGTTTTCGCATTTTTTCCTCAAAATCAGTATAATCGACATCTTGTCGAAAAATTATCTGTTTTTGGTTGCTCTGATTGTAGACATGATAAATGGTGTTTTGTTGGTACATAAAAGTAGATTGTAGCCCTTGGTGCTGCAATATAAAGCATAGGGCTAATCCGTTTCTCCTCGTCCGCCGAGGGGAGAGACGTTCCTCCTCGGCGGACGAGCCAAGCTGCGCAAGGCTCGGCCGACGAGGTTGAACCGGATTCAACTCACGGTGTATACTCTTGCACCCATACTACCGGGAAGCTTTCCTCGTTCAAGTCCACATATTCCACTAAGTACCCAATCTATGACCCGTCTACTTACTTTTCTGTTTTTACTGTGCTCTGCATCCGGCTTCGCCCAACTAGCCGTATCCACCTCCGCTAACTTCAGCCAGACGCGCTGGGAAGTAGACAATGAGCAAGTAGAGAACCTTCTGGACTGGAAAGTGGGAAATGAACTAGCTCTTGGCTATTGGTTTCGCCTTCCGGAAAAGCGGGTGGAGTTTTTGCCAACCGTATATTTTGCAGGAAATAGTACGGAAGCCAATTCCATTGATCAATCAACTGTAAAACTCAAGGAGTATGGCTTCGAGTTTAAGGTTAATATTTATCCCTTTGATTTTGGTGGCGACTGTGATTGCCCAACGTTTGGGAAGCAAGGCCCCCAACTAGAGAAAGGGTTCTACCTCCAGCTATCTCCAGGTTATGCTGTCTACGACCTAAACGGTGAAGGCCTGGAGCTCGATAGCGGTAATGGATTTACTTATGGTGGTGGCGTTGGATTGGATATTGGGGTTAGTAATTTATTAACCATAACACCCTACGCTAATGCGCGGGTAGGTACCGGGCTTTTGCTTAATGATTTGGTCGTTACTGATGTAAACGGACAGAACCTCGGCGTTCGACAGCCTAAGCTGACCACCTTTCAGGTCGGCATACGCGCCCTCTTCCGCTTCGATCATCGTCGCTACTAGGCGTGTTTGCCATCGTAAATTCCGTCCAACTATGCTTGGGCCAGCCGTAGCTTCCTTGTACATTGTGTACATCAAAGGAAACTAATTGATGAACGTTTTGCTCGTCGTGTTGCTAATTCTTGTACTTGTGGTGGTGGTACCCACCCCACGGAGGAAAGCAGCATAATCTAATGCAAGGCAAAAAAGCCGCTTTCCTCTACGGGGAAAGCGGCTTTTCTTTTACCCACCAATAATCTGACGGCTCCGGCTAACCCGAACATATGGCACACCAGCTAAATAAGTACAGCAAAAACGTAACCAGTAACCCCGAACAACCTGCTGCAAGGGCCATGCTCTACGCCACCGGAATGGATGATGCGGACATGGAAAAAGCCCAGATTGGCGTTGTCTCCACGGGTTGGGAAGGTAACCCCTGTAATATGCACCTCAACGGCCTGGCCGAGGATGTGAAGCAGAGTATCAATGAGCAGAAGGATCTGATTGGCCTGATGTACCATACTATTGGTGTGAGTGATGGCATCAGTATGGGTACGGACGGTATGCGGTACAGCCTGCCCAGCCGCGACGTGATTGCCGATAGCATTGAAACGGTTGCCGGCGCGCAGTGGTACGACGGTCTGGTGACCGTAGTGGGCTGTGATAAAAATATGCCCGGAGCAATGATTGGACTGGCCCGACTAAACCGTCCGGCCATCCTACTATACGGTGGCACTATCAGCCCCGGTTGCTACGAAGAAGAGAAGCTGGACATTGTCTCCGCCTTTGAGGTGCTAGGCAAATACCGAACCGGAGAGGCGGATGAGACGAAGTATAAAGGTGTGATCCGTCACGCCTGCCCGGGCTCCGGTGCTTGTGGTGGTATGTATACGGCCAACACGATGGCCTCCGCCATCGAGGCTATGGGAATGTCTCTGCCCTACAACAGCTCCATCCCGGCTAACTCCACAGATAAAGCTGCCGACTGCAAACGCATCGGTGAGTATATGCTCCGCCTGCTGGAAAAAGACATTAAACCAAGCGATATCCTAACCCGGAAGTCGTTCGAGAACGCCATGGTCACCATCACGGCGCTGGGCGGCAGTACGAATGCGGTACTTCACCTGCTCGCCATGAGCCACGCTGCTGGCCTGGACATCACCATCGACGATTTTCAGAAGGTCAGCGATCGGGTTCCCTTTATTGCCGACTTGAAGCCTTCGGGCAAGTACGTGATGGAAGACCTCTACTACGTCGGTGGCGTCCCCGCCGTTATGAAAGTGCTGCTGGAACAAGGTCTCCTGCACGGTGACTGTATGACCGTCACCGGCAAAACACTGGCGGAGAACTTGGCAGAAGCTACGCCGCTGAAAGCCGGACAAGAAATCATCAAGCCCTTTGATCAGCCGATCAAGGAAACCGGTCACCTGCGCATTCTCTACGGTAACCTCGCAACGGAAGGTTCCGTGGCTAAGATCACCGGTAAGGAAGGTTTACACTTCATGGGCCCGGCCAAAGTGTTTAACTCTGAGCTGGAAGCCAATCAGGCACTTTCCCGACGGGACATTTTGGAGGGCGACGTGATGGTTATCCGTTACTCCGGCCCGCAGGGCGGCCCCGGAATGCCCGAGATGCTTAAGCCTACAAGCGAGGTTATGGGACAAGGGCTAGGTAAAAAGGTAGCCTTGATTACGGACGGCCGCTTTAGCGGTGGAACCCACGGTTTCGTCGTGGGGCACATCAGCCCGGAAGCCCAGGTGGGTGGATTGATCGGTCTGTTGGAAGACGGCGACATCATCCGTATCGACGCCGAGAAAAACATCCTGGAAGCGGAGCTAGACGAAGCGACCATTGCTGAGCGCCGTGCCCGTTGGACGGCACCGGAGTCTCGGGCAAAATTTGGGGTGCTGAAAAAATACGCTAAATCAGTGAGCAGTGCCTCGCTGGGCTGTGTGACCGATTTGTAGTTTACCCATCACGTTTATGCGGGCGCTACCGCAGGATGCAAAGATCAGTTTATTTAAAAGCAGTGTGATATGACAACCACGCCAACTATGAAACCTACCAACGGGCAAGCACCAAAAGTAAAAGCCATGCGCGGCTCCGAAGCTGTCCTGCAGTGTCTTGTGAACGAAGGCGTTGATACCATCTTCGGTTACCCCGGAGGGGCAATTATGCCGGTCTACGATTCCCTGATTGATTTCGAGGATAAGCTGACACACATCCTTCCCCGTCATGAACAAGGGGCGATTCACGCCGCCGAAGGCTATGCCCGCATTAAGCGGCAGACGGGCGTCTGTATGGCCACCTCTGGCCCGGGAGCTACTAATTTGTTAACGGGCCTTTGCGACGCCCAATTGGATTCTCTACCGCTGGTTGCCATCACCGGACAGGTTCATGGCCATTTGTTGGGAAGCGATGCTTTTCAGGAGGTAGACGTGATCAACTGTACCATTCCCGTAACGAAGTGGAACTACCAGATCACCGACCCTAAGGATATCGGCTGGGTTTTCAAGAAGGCCTTCTACATCGCCAATAGCGGCCGGCCAGGGCCGGTGTTAATCGATATAACCAAGGATGCGCAGTTGGCCATGGTCGACTTCGTTTACCCTAAAGATCAGGAGATACGTAGCTATATTCCCTACAATAAGGTCAAAAAAAGCCAGCTAAAGGCTGCCGCTGAATTGATCAACGGCGCAAAGCAGCCTATGATCTTAGCGGGCCACGGCATTCACATTGCGCACGCCCAGGAAATTTTTAAGGAGTTTGTTGATAAAACGGGAATTCCGGTGGGTGCTACCTGTCATGGCCTATCGGCTTTGTCGGATGATCATCCACTCTTCATGGGCATGCTGGGTATGCACGGCAACTACGGCCCGAACTTCTTGCAAAACGATGCAGATGTGATCATCGCCATCGGTATGCGCTTTGATGATCGGGTAACCGGTAAGCTGTCTACCTATCTTCCCAACAGTAAGGTGGTCCACATTGAGGTAGATCCGGCAGAACTGAACAAGAATGTGAAAGCAGACGCTCCCGTACTTGGGGACGCGAAAGAAGCACTGGAGAAGCTGTTGCCATTAGTAGAAAAAAAGAAGTACCCGGAGTGGGTAGGTCGCTTCAACGAATGCACGCGCATCGAGAAAGAGCGGGTAATTGATGAGGCGATCAGGCCAACGGCAGACGGGCAAATCCGGATGGGGCAGGTCATTCGGGAGGTGAGCAACCAGACCGATGGCCAGGCCATCGTAACCACCGATGTAGGCCAGCATCAGATGATGGCCGCGCGTTATTATCAGTATAAGGGGCATGACCAGTGGGTATCTTCCGGCGGAGCCGGAACGATGGGCTACGGCCTGCCCGCCGCCTTTGGCGCTAAGTATGCAGACCCGAAGCGGGAAACCATCGCCTTTATTGGTGACGGTGGCTTTCAGATGACCCTTCAGGAATTGGGCCTTTGCGCTCAGTGGGAAGTAGGGGTTAAGATCGTCCTGCTGGATAATAACTTCCTCGGAATGGTCCGCCAATGGCAGGAGCTGTTCCACGAGAAGAGGTACAGCTCCGTTGAGCTGGTCAACCCTGACTTTGTGACCATTGCCAAGGGTTTTGGCGTTCCGGGAAGGAGCATTAATGATCCGGCAGACGTAAAGGAAGCCATTGCTGAAATGCTGGCGCACGACGGGCCGTATCTGCTGCACGTAACAACCGTAAAAGAAGACAACGTTTTCCCGATGGTGCCTAGCGGAAAGGCAGTAAGTGACGTGATTTTGGGACCGGAGGATATAGTTAGGTAGTCAAATAGTCAAATAGTCAAGGAGTCAGGGAGTCGGCGATGGAAGGTTTGGTAGGGATTTCGTTGCTCTACAACCCACTTTGCATCCTGCGTCCGCGCCCCAAGAAATTAATAGTATGAGTGAAATCAATTCTTACACCATCACCGTTTTTACCGAAGATCAAGCGGGACTTTTGTCACGGGTAGTCGGTATTTTCAATCGTCGGAACATCAACATTCCGAGTTTGACGACCAGCCAGAGTAGCGACCCGACGATTCACCGGTTTACCATTGTGGTGGACGTAACCGAAGAGATGGTGATAAAATTGGTCGCTCAGCTAGACAAGCAGGTAGATGTGCTAAAGGCCTTTTATTATGATGATAGCCAGATTGTACATCAGGAGATTGCCCTCTATAAGGTGCCCATCGAAGTGTTTAGTAATGGTAGCGAAGTTGAGCAATTGATTCGCCGGCATAATGCGCGGGTATTGCTGATTGAACCGGAGTTTGTAGTCATTGAAAAGACGGGCCACGAGCACGAAACGGAGGCTTTGTTGCAAGACTTGAAGAAATTCAAAGTATATGAGTTTGTCCGTTCCGGACGGGTGGCGGTGGTCAAGCCTATGGAAATGCTGAATAACTATTTGGCGACCCTGGGGGCTTCGGATGAAAATTGACGGTATCGCTCGTAGTATTCTAAAATAACGCATTTAGGTGGGTGAGATGACGGGTGCCGGAGACCTACGGCAAGCTCAGGCGAGGCCGCGGGTGCAATGGATGTTTAAGAGCGTGTCTAAATTTAGCACTTTGGGCTGCCTGCGCCAAATTTCGTTCTGAATAGCGTTGCTTCATCGGTCACTTGGCTTTGGCCAAGCTCCCTCTTCGCGCCTTATTCAAAACTAAATTTGTCAGCAGTCGCCGCAAAAGCTAGTTTTAGACACGTTCTTAAAAGCAGGGAAGGGGTCTCTGATCAACAAAAAACCGAAGTAAATAACGATCTTCGCCACCATCACCACCTTACTCCAGCCGTCTGTGCAAGAATTCCTCCGCAAAATATTTCGGGCCCGACCGGGGGAATGGGGGGCTGTACTGCTTTTGCAACTATTGGTATTTCTGATCATCGCCATTTTGCTGATGGTAAAGCCTACGGCCAGTGCCCTTTTCCTGAATGAATATGGTGCCGTTGGTCTGCCCTATATGTTCGTGATTACGGCATTCCTGGCGGCAGTGGTCTCTACTGGTTATGCCTTCGCCCTTCGCTATAATAGCCTGATTCGGGTTATGATTGCCTCGCTGACGATACTTTTGGTCATTCTTGGTGTTTGTGGCTGGTTGATGAAGTATCCCTCCATCCGACCAGCTGTTTCGATCGCCCTGTATCTCTGGGTCGCCATTTTTGGTGTACTGGCCGCCAGCCAGTTCTGGATGATGGCGAGCTTTGTTTTTGATGTCCGACAATCCAAACGATTGTTCGGCCTCATTGGCGCTGGTGCCATTGCGGGAGGTATCGCTTGTGGGTACGTTACCAACTTGTTTGTTCAGGACATTGGGGCGAGGAACCTGATGCTGATGGCCGCTCTGCTACTATTTCCCTGCATTGGGCTTACTGCTTTCATCTGGAGGCGCTACGTGAGCCGCACCCGAAGTAAGGTGAGCCGCAAAAAGAAG